>JAYYHP010000250.1:0-3259 GCA_036148335.1 Pseudomonadota bacterium | reverse complement strand
ACATACAGGAACTGAGCACTTTCATAGACTTTGCCGGTAACACGGTTCTGCACCAGATATTTGCCTTCAAGCTGTTTTACCGCGGCGTAGCTGAAGTTCATGTCGCGCGAGTGATCCATGAAGGCATCCATGGCGTCGAAATCTTCACTGGTGTAATCGCTCAGCAGGTGACTGTCGTAACGATCTTCCTCAACCATACGAGTGACATGGTCAAACAGCGCAGGTGGCTCAAAGCGGCCATAATCTTTTTTACGCAAGTGGAAGATGTTCAGGCGAGCCGCCAGATATTGGTAATCCGGAGCGTCTTCGGAGATCAGATCCGCAGCTGCTTTGATCAGGGTCTCGTGAATCTCTGAAGTCTGGATGCCATCAAAAAATTGTAGATGGGCTTTCAGTTCTACTTCGGATACGGATACGTGTTCCAGTCCCTCTGCGGCCCAGGTCACGACCTTATGGATTTTATCCAGGTCGATTGGCTCCTTGGCGCCGTCGCGTTTGGTGACTTTGAGGGTACTGTTCATTGTATTGGTGCCTGTATTCAAGGGGAAACTACTCCATCTGTCCTTGATTTCGCCTGTTTCTGGTTACTTGACGCTTATCCTTGTATCCACAACGGATGCACGCTAAGTGCCTGACGCTCGGAAGGTTTTCTATGACGCCACAAGATAATGCGCTGTCGGGGTGAATTCAACCCTATATCTTGTGTTGTTGAAGCAAAGTTTCCACATGCCAATGTGGATAACTTGTTCGTATCTCGTGGACGATGGTTGGGTAACTTTCACTAGCTCAATCACCGTCTGGGTTGGCGTGATGAAGTGCACAAATTTGGCCGTCTGATTTTTTATACCTGGCGTTACTGTGCAACATTGCGTAACAGGGTCTAGAGTTATGAATAGAAATCACGGAAAGTGGCGACTTTGTGGTTTGGCCCAATTGGGGCAATCAAGAATGTTAGGAATGGTAGATCTTCATGTTAAAGCAAGAGAGCAGTCAAAATCCGGAAGAGAACTGGCGCATCCTGATCGTTGAGGATGACGAGCGGTTGGCGGCCCTGACCAAAGATTACCTTGAGAGCAATGGGCTCATCGTATCCATTGAAGGGGACGGTAGCCGTGCGATTGAGCGAATTAAATCAGAGCAACCGGATCTGGTCGTCCTCGACCTGATGTTGCCGGGTGAAGATGGTCTGGCGGTGTGCCGGATAGTTCGTCCTCACTTCAAGGGGCCAATCCTGATGTTAACCGCGCGTACCGAAGATCTGGACCAGGTGCTGGGTCTGGAGATGGGGGCGGACGATTACGTCGCCAAGCCGGTGCGCCCACGAGTGCTGCTTGCTCGCATCCGCGCGCTGTTGCGCCGAGTCGGCGAAGGCGGTGAAGAGATTGTGGAAGAGGCGAATTCATCTTCGCGTCTGACGTTTGGCAATCTGGTGGTGGATAGCTCCATGCGTGAAGCCTGGCTTGAGGGTGAAAGCATCGATCTGACCAGTGCCGAGTTTGATTTGCTGTGGCTGCTCAGTAGTAATGCCGGCCGCGTACTAACCCGTGAAGAAATTTTTAATCAGCTGCGTGGTATCGAATACGACGGTCAGGATCGCTCGATTGACGTGCGTGTGTCACGTATTCGTCCGAAGGTCGGCGATGACCCGATGAACCCGAAACGGATCAAAACGGTACGTAGCAAAGGCTACCTGTTTGTTAAGGAGCTCTGACTTCGTCAGGGCATAAGGGAGTAGGCCGCCATTTTTATTCGGGTATATCTTGGGCTTCTTGGCGCACTGTTGGCGGTGTCTATCCTGTGCGTGGCGGCGCTTCAGCTGGTCAACCTCGTGCGCTCTGCACAGTTTTACGAGGAAGTCGCCCAAGGAACGCTGCACCTGATCGGGCAGCGCCTGGATCAAACACCCTCCGCTATTTCAGATTTATCGGCGCGTTTCGATGCCGACATCAGCGTATTACCTGCGGCTGAACGCCCGTCAGATGAGTACGAACGTAATCGGCTATTGAGGGGCCAGGTCATTGTGTCGGTGTCGGCAGACGGACGCTCGGCATCAATGAGAAGCATGACGCCGGAAGGGCGTTGGTTATCGGTTGATTTCGATACCGTGGCTGAACGGCAGGCACAGGCAACCGGGACATTGCTCATGGAGCAGTGGGAGCAGAGCCAACAGCCCATTGAAACTTTTCTTGCCAGTATGCGCCCGCATTTTGGCTATCCATTGGCCTTACTTTCCTTAAGTGACCTGGAAGTGTCCGCGTCTGATCACGCGCGCATGCTTTATGGTGATGTGCTGGTCAGGCTGACGTTGGACGGCGCCGCTGCCGAGGCATTAGTCAAAGTGCCGGGTGAGGCGAAAGTAGTAAGGCTGGGGCCGATTGAGAAATTTAACCCCTATTCGTTTCAGGCGGTCTTTGTTATCGCCACCATTGGCGTACTCCTGATCGGCTTGGGCGTTTATTGGGTCGTGAATACCTTTGAAACCCGGTTGCGTAAGCTGGAGCAAGCGACGAGCCGATTGGCTCAGGGGCATCTTAACGCCCGAGTCAGTTCCGGCGGTGACGACGCTGTGGCGCGCCTCGGCCACTCGTTCAACAAAATGGCCGAGCACATTCAACGCTTGATTTCGATTCAACGCGAAATGGTCCGGGCGGTTTCCCATGAGTTGCGCACGCCGGTGGCTCGAATTCGTTTTGGTGCACAGATTATCGAAGACACCGTGTTCGACGATCCTTTTGTGGCGAAGCAGTTGGCCGGAATGGATGCGGATATTCAGGAACTTGATGAACTGATTGATGAGATCCTGACCTACGCTCGCCTCGAAGAGGGCGGGCCGATTCTCGATTTCCAGAAAATCAACGTAGCGGAACTGGCGCAGCAAGTCGTGGGTGAAGCGCGACCTCCTGAGCATGTCAGTGTCAGCTACGTCGGCCCCGATGCGGTGGACTTCCCGGTTTCTGAAGTTGAACCGCGCTATGTGCACCGTGCCATACAGAATCTGGTAGGCAACGCGGGGCGCTACGCCAAAGGTCAGGTCAAAGTGATTTGCAGCGTGACGGATGACATTTGTCGCGTCGACGTCGAGGACGATGGCCCAGGTATTCCAGAAGAAGACTGGGATCGTGTGTTCAGTGCGTTCGCTCGTCTGGATGACAGCCGCACCCGAGCATCGGGAGGATACGGTCTGGGATTGTCGATTGTGCGCCGCATTATGTATTGGCACAGTGGCCGCGCCATGGTCGGACGCAGTGATGAGTTGGGC
>JAYYHP010000249.1:0-8023 GCA_036148335.1 Pseudomonadota bacterium | reverse complement strand
CGATACGGATACGTCTGGACGCAAAGACACCTCAGTGCAAGCGCCTGATCCAGACGCCGAGCCACTTCAGGTCGAGCGTGCAAAAGGCGCCTTCTGGCGTGAAGAATCCCAGAAAAACAGCGGAATCTTCCCGGATTTCGATCACTTCTGGGCGTTTGATTTCTTTAATTAATCCACCCCGTCCCCCTTTCTACAGCAGTTTGAACGGGATTCAGGTAACGAGGTGAACATAAAGGTGATTGGGATCATAGCGAGGTGAGCGTATGCGCCAGGACGGCGCATCCGAGCGTACAGGGATGTATTTACCGCGTCTTACCGAGCTTTATCCCAATCACTTGCTTCTGATAATGACTAACCCCGCCTCCACTTCCCCCAAACGAAGCTGTTAGAATGCTCCCCCTAAATCAAACAGTGAGAGCTTCTGGTGAAATACGCAGATCTGCGCGACTTCATAAAGAAACTGGAAAAGCGCGGCGAGCTGGTTCGCATCAAAGAACCCGTCGACCCGCACCTCGAAATGACCGAGCTGGCCGACCGCGTGTTACGCGCCAAAGGTCCGGCCTTGCTGTTTGAAAACCCTAAAGGGCATGACATGCCGGTACTCGCCAACCTGTTTGGTACGCCAGAGCGTGTGGCCATGGGCATGGGTGAAGACTCGGTGGATGCCTTGCGTGAAATCGGCAAGCTGCTCGCCTTTCTGAAAGAGCCCGAGCCGCCCAAAGGCTTAAAAGATGCTTGGTCAAAACTGCCGATCTTCAAGAAAGTGCTGGCCATGGGCCCCAAAGAAGTTAAAAAGGCACCCTGTCAGGCCGTCGTGATCGAGGGCGACGACGTTGATCTTGCAAAGATTCCGGTTCAGCACTGCTGGCCTGGCGACGCTGGCCCGCTGATTACCTGGCCGTTGGTCATTACCAAAGGCCCGCACAAAGAACGCCATAATTTAGGTATTTATCGCCAACAGGTAATTGGTAAAAACCGCTTAATTATGCGCTGGTTAAGCCACCGTGGCGGTGCGCTCGATTTCCGTGAGTGGCAACAGGAGCATCCGGGCAAACCTTTCCCGGTAACGGTTGCTTTGGGCGCTGATCCGGCGACGATTCTGGGCGCGGTGACGCCAGTACCCGATACCCTGAGCGAATACGCCTTTGCTGGCTTGCTGCGTGATTCCCGCACAGAGCTGGTGAAAAGTATCGGCAACGACCTGATGGTTCCGGCGTCGGCCGAAATCGTGCTGGAAGGGGTGATCCACCCAGACGACATGGCGCCCGAAGGTCCATTTGGTGACCACACCGGCTACTACAACGAAGTCGACCACTTCCCGGTCTTCACGGTTGAACGCATTACTCACCGCAAAGATCCGATTTACCACAGTACCTACACCGGCCGTCCACCGGATGAGCCCGCGATTCTGGGCGTAGCGCTGAACGAAGTCTTCGTGCCGATTCTGCAAAAGCAGTTTCCGGAAATCGTCGATTTTTATCTGCCGCCGGAAGGCTGTTCTTTCCGCATGGCCATCGTCAGCATGAAGAAGCAGTACCCGGGTCATGCTAAGCGCGTGATGATGGGGGTGTGGTCTTTCCTGCGCCAGTTCATGTACACAAAGTTTGTGATCGTAGTCGACGACGATGTAGATACCCGTAACTGGGAAGACGTGATCTGGGCCATTACCACTCGTATGGACCCCGCCCGCGACACCACCATGATTGAAAATACGCCCATCGATTACCTCGACTTTGCGTCACCGGTCTCAGGGCTCGGTTCAAAAATGGGCCTGGACGCGACCAATAAAATGCCGGGCGAAACCGACCGCGAATGGGGCGTGCCGATTGTGATGGACGACGATGTTAAAGACAGCGTCGACCAACTGGTGAAGAAAATCGGTAAAGACATTGGTCTGAAATGAGTGATCCGGCCAACCCGCAAGGCGCCCAAACGCATCGGGTGACCTTCCAACCGAACGGCGTCACTATCCGGTGCCGTTCGGATCAGACCATCGCCGACGCCGCGCTCGAACAGCGGGTCATCCTGCCTGTCAGTTGCGAGAATGGCGTTTGTCAGGTGTGCCAGGGCGAACGATTGTCAGGCACTCTGCGCTTTCGCAATGAGCTGGGCACGGCAATACTTGAACAGAACAATCAGGTATTATGTTGCGTAGCAACTCCCCAATCCGATGTTGAGCTAGTTATGACCGATGTATTCGCGCCCGACCACAAAACCCCTGCCACGCTGGCCTGCCAGGTCACTGCGGTTGAGGTCATGGCGGATGACGTATACCGGGTAATCCTGCTGGCACCGGCGGGCAAAAACCCCGATTACTGGGCGGGCCAATACCTGATGCTGCATCTCGGTGAGGGCGATCAGGCGGAGCAGTTGCCTTATAGCATTGCCAACGCACCAGGCGCTCATACCGGTCGCGACCCACGTGAAATTGAACTGCACATTGCGGCTAACAGTGACAAAGCGCAGGAGGTGATCCGCTTCCTGCAGCAAGCGGTCATTGCCCGTGTCACGCTGCCTGCTGGCGATTGTTTCATTAATCAGCACTTCCTCGACCAGCGCAAAGGCCAGCCGTTACTGATGGTCGCGGCGGGATCTGGCTTCTCGCTGATTAATGGGCTCTTCGAAGCGACTCTGGCACTCGACCCTGAGCGAGAGATTCACTTCTATTGGTCAAACCGTGCTGCCGTGGGTTTTTACCTACCGGATCTGCCTCAGCAGTGGGCACACGATCACGCCAATTTTCATTACCACCCCATCATTCAGGAACACGCAGACGACTGGAACGGTCGCGCCGGCTGGATCTATCAGGTGATCCACGAAGATTTCGACGACCTGTCCGCGGTCACCATGTTTGCCTGTGGCTCACCCAATATGGTGTTTGGCACCCTCGATCAGCTGGAACCTTTGGGCCTGAATGAGTCCAACCTGCACTCGGATGTCTTTGCTTACGCCAACCGGTCGGACTTCAGCGGCCAATCTCGCTAAGTAACTGTCTGAAATGTGAACAGCGTGGCACTTTGCCGCTTGCGCCAATTTTGCATTGGCGGGATCATCACGCCGCTTAAAAATTCACCAAAACATTCTCCCACGAGAGTAAGGAAAACCTGTGAACATTGATTGGGAAGCCCTCAACTTAGACCCGCAACTCCTGTGGGCAGATTACATTCTGCCTTGGGGTACACAAATCATTATGGCGCTGCTGATTTTCGTCATCGGTAAGATGGTTGTCGGCCTCGTCGGCAATGCCATGAACAAGGTCATGCAAAAAGCCAAGCTGGATCCAATCCTGATCAGCTTCCTGACGGGGATTCTGCGCAACGTCCTGTTGTTGCTGGTTATCGTCTTTGCGTTGTCGCAACTTGGCCTGGATACCACCTCACTGGTTGCTCTGCTTGGTGCCGCCGGTCTGGCCGTGGGTCTTGCCCTTAAGGATTCTTTGTCGCACTTCGCCGCCGGCGTTATGCTGATTCTGTTCCGTCCATTTAAAGTCGGTGACTTTGTTGAAGTCGACGGTGTGATGGGCTCCGTCGAGCAGATCACGATTCTCAGCACCCGCCTGAAGTCTGGAGACAACAAAGTGATCACAGTGCCAAACGCCAACGTGTTTGGTAACACCATGACTAACTTCTCCGAGCAGCCAACCCGTCGTATCGACTTTGTCTTCGGCATTGGCTACGGCTCAGACCTGCTGAAAGCCAAATCCATCCTTGAAGAAATGGTCGCCAACCACGACCTGATCCTGAAAGATCCAGCGCCACGCGTTGCTGTGCATGAACTGGCGGACTCGTCCGTTAACTTTATCTGCCGCCCGTGGGTCAACTCTGCGGACTACTGGCCGGTGTACTGGGACATGATGGAAAAAGTAAAACTGCGCTTCGACGAAGAAGGCATTGAGATTCCATTCCCACAGGTCTCTGTGCACATGGAAAAAGACGATTAATTTGAATCGTCCGTTGTAAAAAAACCGGCCAATTGGCCGGTTTTTTTTATTTCCGCAGGCATTACATATTGTCCATAATTTACCGGTAATTTTTCACACGCATCCGACTGGCCGGGATACACCTGACGACGAAAAAACAAAACGAATAAATGGCCTGAGAGGTCATAAGGTAATCGTTGGAAACTCGCATCCGCTCAGCTAATTTTTGGCCACTCACTGACGAAAGGGATGCCTTATGTACCTCAAACTTCTGCCTTATGGCCTTGCATGCGCCGCAACACTGACACTGTCCGCCTGTGTCTACGACGCCCCCACGCGCGATGACATTGAATACCTCACGGATGAGTCGTTACCGTCACACACGATTTACCAGCCAACGAACCTCGACTCGGTGACCACCCCTTTGCCTGTCGTGGCCTGGGGCGTTGGCGGCTGCACACTGCCTGGGGTGTCGGTCGGTGTCTTTCTTGCGGAGATCAGCGCCGCTGGCTACCTCGTGGTCTCCAACAACTCACCATGGTCAACCTTCCCGACCAGCAGTGACATGCTAATTGAGACGCTCGATTGGGCCGAAGTACAGAACAGCGACCCCGCATCAGAATATTTCGGAAAACTCGACGTCGATAACGTCGCACTGATGGGGCACTCCTGTGGTGGGCTCGAAGCGCTACACGCCGGAGCGAACGACCCGAGAGTCGATACCGTCATCGCGGTAGGATCTGGCATTTTTGACAGTGGCAGTTTGGGCGGCGCCACCAAGGATGATCTGCTGACTTTGCCACCCACACTGTGGATGAACGGAGGCCCTGAAGACATCGCTTATCCACAAGCAGAAAATGACTATGCCGACGTACCGGATTACGTGCCCGTTGTCTGGGCCAACTACGATCTCAGCGATCGCGGCGCGGGGTTGTTTGGCGCGCACAATGGCACATTAAACGATGAGGCAGGTGGCGAATATGCCCGTGCATCCATTCTCTGGCTGGACTGGCTATTGAAAGGCCAGGAAAGTAATCAGGTGCAATTTATGGAAGCTTCGTGCGGCCTATGCGATGCCGATGAACGTTGGTCAGTTCAGTCTAAAAACTGGTAATCCCAGAGCAGAGAAAAGCCTGTTCGAGTGATCGGTGATCAACAGTCGTTACGCACAAGCTTCGTCAACACCTCACACCGCTCCCTCGCATAGACCTTGGCCGAAAACATATCGTCATCCGGCCAGTCGTCTCCCTCAACAGGCACAATGAACGGATCATCGCCGAAGGTCTGGTACTGCTGAAACAACCCTTTGGCAGTCATACCGGGCGTTATGTGATCAGCCAGACTGCAATCAACCAGATCTTTCGCAGCTTGCACCGCCTCGTCCCAGGTTTTATAGCGGCCATGGGTGTAGATGTTGTCTTCATCAACACCATCATAATTATCGGCAACTCTCAATTCGAACATGCTTCACCTCATAACCCACCATTGCAGGGAATAGACCAACCAAAAATAGTAACCATATTTATTTGTTTACTATTCCAACACAGTACGATTTTGTAATTCTGCCTGTCCGGACAATTCTACCCTGACACAAGTTGACGTATTGCCCCCCTTCGCGCCATTTGGTATACCTTGTTCACTCATTAACCAACGATATGGATGTTGTATGGATCTCGACGCTGTCTGTGCCTGCCTTGTAGAGCAGGACGATTCGCTCTCGTACTCTGCGTTGGTTAATTCCGTGACTGCCCGTCTGGCGGTGGCTTCTCCGGTAATTCAGTTTTCTGTTCAGCATGTTTCCGCTGGTATGGCGTTTACCTTTGTTCAGGGAACTGCCGCATTCACTCTGATTCTTACGCCTCAATCTGCACAGTACTCACCTACGGTCGCAGGATTTTCCGATCTTCACTTTTCTGGCATCACCGCGGTCGAGGCCAGCCTGCTGTGGCAGTTGAGCTGGGAGCTGTGGGATAAGCACTGGTGGGAGTCACGTAGTAATGACGTGGCTATTCTTTCGCATATTGCCCGCGGTGGTAAAACCACCACGGTGCCCGGTAAGGCGGGCTCTACTGTCAAAAATCGCCTGTTGGTGCTACGTCGTGACTACGGTGTCACCACCACACCCGGGCTGGTTGCCGCCATGCTCCGGCGTGGTGAATTGCGCTGACATGCTATGAACAGCGCGCGCTCCATGAACTCTAACAGCGACTATTTCGCCCAGGATCTGATGGTCACTCTGACCGCAGCCACGACAGTACAAGAAACCTGGTCGGGGTTTATGGCGGCTATGAGCAGCATTGGTCTGGAAGCCGGTATGCTGGTCTATTCGCCCGGTGGTGAGGTTGAGCGCAATCGTTTTTTTACTTACTCAGATTATTCCGAAGGGTTTAACCGCGACTATATCAACCTCGGCGGTGCAGTTAACGATCTTACAGTACAACTCGCATTGCAGGAGTTCTGGCGCTATCGCCATCATCGCATTGATGGCGTCGCACTGGCAGAGTGGCGCGACATCGACAAAATGGTGGCCGAGAACCCGCACTTTGTCGAAGACCGTCACCTGGCCATTGAAGAGCTCAGCCGTGACTACCAAGTCGAACGTGGCTTCTCATGTTTGCTACCTTCACCGATTCAGATGAATACGCTAGACGTTGCTACCAGCGGCCTTGGCTTATCAGCTCCGGGGATTTCAGACGATGACTTCGATGGCGCAATCATGCCGCGTCAGAAAGACATCATCAGTGCTATTAAATTGCTGCGCATAAACCTTAAGCGCTTCAGCTACGCAGAAACGGCCAGCATGTTCACACAGGAGCTGCCACAGCTCAGCCCCCGTGAGAGCGCATTGGTTCGCCATCTGGCCGATGGCTTACGTGTGAAACAGATAGCAGGTGAATTAATCCCACGGTCTGAAGATCAGCTAAATAAAGATATCCGCACGCTAAAGAAAAAACTGAATGCCAACACGATGGACGAAATGGTCATGGTCGCTCTGATGTTAGGCATGTGCTGAGGCGACGCTGTTTTCATGAATTCAGAAACACAAGCACCCGGCAATCAGACTCTCGATAACGACTTCATACTTGCATTGGCTTCAGCAACCAACGCCAACACAGCCTGGACTGTACTCACCCGATATCTGCGCGGCTATGGGTTAGTCGGCGCACTCTGGGTAGGAAACATTAATACGTTACCTACTTACGTCAATAATTATCCAAAGGCTTTCTTTGCAGATTACCTCTCTGTCGGAGGTGCGTTCGCAGACAGCTGCGTTCAGGTGGCGGTGAAGCACTCACAACAACTCCGCAACGCGGCCAATGTCAGTGGCGCCTTGATTGATTGGCGTAGCGCCGACCAATGGCTAGAAGAAAATCCGGAAACCATTGACTCTGACACGTCTGAAATCGAACAGGTCAGCAACGACCATAACATCCGTTTTGGTTTCAGTTACTGCCGCAAAGAAGGCGACAGCTCCATTTCATCAGGATTAGGGTTTGGGGCCGTGGGCATGAATGAAAATGAGTTCAATCTTGCGGTGCTTCCACATGCCCAGAAAATAGGCAGTGCAGCAGCATTGTTTCAGCAGCTAGTTAAACGTTTTGACACTCCGGAACACACTCTTGAAATTGAGCTTACCCAACGAGAGCATGATGTTCTGCAAGCCTTGGCAGACGGCGTAGTGACCAAACAGATTGCTGGCCGCCTGGTCTTTGCCTCAGAGGCAACCATCAATAAAGACATCGAATCCCTCAAGCATAAACTCGGTGCGAGCACTCAGGCAGAACTGGTGTACAAGGGCTTTATATACGGGCTTCTGCGCTAACCGCAACTTTGCGATTCAACAGAGTAAAGGCAGCCACACTTAATAAAAGTGCGATTGGTACAACACCGATCAGAGCAGCACTGATTCCGGCATCAGCAGCCAAAACCCCTGAAACGATCGCGCCAGTCGCCATACCCAATGCCTGCATCATCAATAAGCCAGAAGCCATACGCCCACCGTCATTAAGAGCATCTGCCGCCAGTACAATAAAGGGCAACGCCAGTACCCAACCGAAGTTATAGACCAAGGCCACCACCCAGAAAATAACGACCTGCATATCG
>JAYYHP010000248.1:0-10324 GCA_036148335.1 Pseudomonadota bacterium | reverse complement strand
GTCGCCGTCACAGATGCCCAGATAGGTCACGATGCTGTGCATTTTCTTGAAGTACGCCGCCGCTTCTTTTGCGGTGCGCAGTTCTGGCTCGGAGACGATTTCGATCAGCGGCGTCCCGGCACGGTTCAGGTCGATACCGGACATACCGTTAAAGCCTTCGTGTACGGATTTACCGGCGTCTTCTTCGAGATGCGCACGGGTGACGTTAATGCGCTTGGTTTCACCGTTATCGAGTTCGATCTCGATGTGGCCCATGCCAACCGTCGGGTGGTGCAGCTGGGTGGTCTGATAACCCTTCGGTGAATCCGGGTAGAAATAGTTTTTACGGTCGAAGACGCTTTTCAGGCCGATCTCGGCATCAATGGCGAGGCCGAATTTCACGGCCATGCGCAGGGCTTCTTCGTTAAACACGGGCAGTACGCCGGGCAAACCCAGATCAACCGCACAGGCTTGCGTGTTTGGCTCGGCACCGTATTCGGTGGATGCGCCAGAAAAGATTTTTGATTTGGTGGCCAGCTGAGCGTGAATCTCAAGGCCGATAACAACTTCCCATTCCATCTTGTGTTACCTCTTAAATGCCAGCCGGAGCTTTCAGGTGCCAGTCGGTTGCTTGCTGGAATTTATGACCAGCGTTGAGCAGACGGGCTTCGTCGAAGTAGTTACCAATCAGCTGCAGGCCAACCGGTAAGTTGTTTACCTGACCGCAAGGCACAGACATGCCTGGCAGACCTGCGAGGTTGGTGGCGATGGTGAAAATGTCTTCGAGGTACATGGCCACTGGGTCATCACCTTTTTCGCCAAACTTAAAGGCAGGCGTCGGTGAGGTCGGGCTCATAATGAGGTCGACGTCTTTAAAGGCTTCCACAAAATCGTTTTTGATCAGGCGACGAACCTGCTGCGCTTTTTTGTAGTAAGCATCGTAGAAGCCAGCGGACAGTGCGTAGGCACCGACCATGATGCGGCGTTTTACTTCGTTGCCGAACCCTTCACCGCGTGAGCGGCAGTAGAGGTCTTCGATGTCTTTCGGATCTTCGCAGCGGTGGCCAAAGCGAACGCCGTCCATACGCGACAGGTTGGCTGAACATTCGGCTGGTGCAACCACGTAGTACGCCGGTACGGACAAGTGGGTGTTTGGCAGTGAAATTTCTTTCACCTTGGCGCCCATTTTTTCGTATTCGGCGATGGCGTTGCGCACCTGCTGTTGCATGTCAGCGCTGATGTCGTCGCGGAAGTATTCAGTCGGCAGACCGATGGTCAGACCTTCCATGCTGTCGTTCAGAGTGGCGGTGTAATCCGGCACGTCACGCTCAACACAGGTGGAGTCTTTTTTGTCGAAGCTGGCCATGACGTTCATCATCATGGCGGAGTCTTCGGCGGTACGGGTCATGGTGCCCGCCTGATCGAGACTGGAGGCAAAGGCGATCATGCCGTAACGGGAAACGCGACCGTAGGTTGGCTTGAGGCCAGTGATACCACACAGGGCCGCTGGTTGACGGATCGAACCACCGGTATCAGTCGCCGTGGCGCCCGGTACTAAACGTGCGGCAACCGCCGCGGCAGAACCACCGGAGGAGCCACCCGGTACGCGGTCGGTATCCCATGGGTTTTTCACCGCGCCAAAGTAAGAGGTTTCGTTGGATGACCCCATGGCGAATTCGTCCATGTTGGTTTTACCCAGTGATACCGCACCCACTTTATTGAAGTTATCGACCACGGTGGCGTCGTACGGTGCGACAAAGTTGCTCAGCATTTTTGAGCCACAGGTGGTCAGTACGCCATTGGTGCAGAAAATATCTTTGTGCGCCATGGGCACACCGGTCCAGGCGTCGGCGTTGCCAGCCGCGCGACGTTCGTCAGCGGCTTTGGCCTGTGCCAGTGCCTGCTCTTCGGTCACGGTGATGAAGCTGTTGATGTTGGCGTCGACGTCTTTAATGCGTTTCAGCAGGTCGGTCGTGATCTCGGCACTGGAGTATTCTTTGGCTGCCAGATCACGGGAAATTTCGGCAATCGTTTTGTTATGCATTCTGGTTTTCCTGAAACTGTTCCTGAATTCGGGGCGGGTTGCTGTGCAACCGGGATTTAATGGCCCTTATTCAACAACTTTTGGCACAAGGTAATGCCCCTGATCGACCGCAGGTGCGATCTTCTGGAAATGCTCGCGTTGATTTTCTTCGGTCACTACATCAGCACGCAGGCGCTGGACGGCGTCCAGTGGGTGAGCCATTGGCTCAATGCCCTGAGTGTCGGCGGCTGACAGTTGGTCAACCATGTCGAGGATGTTGGTCAGGTTGCTCTGAAACTCCGCAACCTGTTCGTCATCGATCTGCAGTCGTGCCAGGCTGGCGATTTTGCGTACCTGATCCTGATCCAGAGCCATGGGTCTACTCCAATGAATACGAACTAATAAATAAGGTGGCGAGCCTAACATAAATGTCCCTTGCCCTAAATCCCCGCCATTGCTAGAGTTACGGCAATTTTTTGCGTTTAGATTTTTCGGGAACCCGGTGGATGTTTAAGAAGCTTCGTGGTCTGTTTTCCAGTGACCTGTCGATTGACCTGGGAACGGCTAACACTTTGATCTACATGAAAGACAAAGGAATTGTCCTCAACGAACCCTCCGTCGTTGCCATCCGTACACAACCTAATGGTAAATCTGTTCAGGCCGTTGGTGCGGACGCCAAACGTATGCTGGGTCGTACCCCGGGTAACATTCAGGCCATTCGCCCGCTGAAAGACGGTGTGATTGCGGATTTTGAAGTCACCGAAAAAATGCTCGAGCTGTTCATTAAGCAGGTTCACGAGCGCAGCCTGATGCCACCGAGCCCTCGCGTGGTGGTGTGTGTGCCTTTCCAGGCAACCAAAGTTGAGCGTCGTGCGATTCGCGATTCTGTAGTGAATGCCGGTGCCAGCAAAGCGTATCTGATTTATGAGCCAATGGCGGCGGCAATTGGTGCTGGCCTGCCAGTGGACGAAGCGCGCGGTTCGATGGTAGTGGATATCGGTGGTGGTACTACTGAGATTGCCATTATCTCCCTGAGCGGTGTGGTATACGCCGAGTCCATTAAAGTGGGCGGTGACCGTTTTGATGAAGCAATCGTGGCGTACGTGCGTAAGCACTACGGCAGCCTGATTGGTGAAGCGACGGCTGAGCGTATCAAACAAGAAATTGGTACGGCCTACCCGGGTGGCGAAGTGCGTGAAATTGATGTGCGTGGTCGCAATCTGGCGGAAGGTATTCCGCGTAGCTTTACGCTGAATTCCAACGAAATTCTGGAAGCGCTGCAAGAGTCGCTGGCGCAGATTGTTCAGGCGGTGAAAGGCGCACTGGAGCAATCTCCACCGGAACTGTCTTCTGACGTTGCCGAGCGCGGTATGGTGCTGACCGGCGGTGGTGCACTGCTGCGTGACCTCGACAAGCTGCTGAGCGAAGAGACTGGTCTGCCTGTGATCGTGGCCGACGATCCACTGACCTGTGTAGCACGCGGTGGCGGCATGTTCCTGGAAACAGCCAGCGAGCAGCAATTGGCATTGGCGGTGCTGGATTAAGTTCTGGCGTGTAAAACACCGCAAATATGCGTAATGAAGGGGCTAGTCAGCCCCTTTTTCTTTTCCGGTTACCGAGAGACCGGTATAGTTGAGCTTTCACTTTTTGCGCTTGGGGCTGACTCATTAACTCTCAGTTTCAGATGCCACCGTTTCAGGGACAGCGGGTTGCACTGGTCGCAATTCTCAGCCTGACGCTTATGTGGCTAGACCACCAGTACACCTGGCTCGATCCGGTTCGGTATGGGTTGGGTTATGTGGTGGCGCCTGCTCAACAAACCGCGGTATTGCCTTTAGCCGTAACCGAATGGCTGGGCGAAAACACGGCACTGCGTCGCCAGTTAATCCGCGAAAATAAAATTCTTTCTGTGCGTAATCTGGTGCTGGAGCGTAAAGCGCAGCGCATGGCCTCGCTTGAGGCTGAAAACCTGTCATTACGTGAGTTGTTATCCGCCTCCGATCAGGTGGATGACCGTGTGCTGGTCACCTCAGTGACCGCCGTCGATCCCGACCCATACACCCAGCAAATTATTATCGACAAAGGCGGCCGTGATGGCGTGTTTGTCGGGCAGCCGGTTCTCGATGCGCACGGTCTGCTGGGGCAGGTGATTGATGTGACGCCATTTTCATCTCGCGTGTTGATGATTGCGGATTCCAACCATGCGGTGCCTGTACAGGTGAACCGCAATGGGGTGCGTGCGATTGCCACCGGCACCGGCGCGCTCAATGAGCTGGAATTGATTTACGTCCCTAACACCGCCGACATTAAAGTGGGCGATATGTTGGTCAGTTCGGGCTTGGGCAAACGCTATCCGCAAGGCTATCCGGTCGCGACGGTCAGTTCGATTGAAAACGTCCCGGGCGAATCCTTTGCAGCGGTGAAAGCGGAGCCGACGGCCAAGCTGGATCGTAGCCGCTATCTGTTGCTGGTGTTTACCGACGAGGCGGCCCGCGTGCCACCTGAGAACCTGTGGGGGAGTGCAGAATGACCCTGCAGTCGGCGGTTTATATTCTGATTATGTTATTTCTGGCGTTTGTGCTGGAGCATATCCCGGTGCCCGACATGCTGAGCTGGTTTACTCCGTCGTGGGTGATGCTGGTGATCACAGCCATGGTGATGTTTGCTCCGGCGGCATTTGGTTTGTGGATTGCTGTTCCGTTAGGGCTGATGCTGGACGTCGAGCACGGCTCATTGTTGGGGCTTCATGTGTTGCTGGTGGGGCTGCATGTGTTTCTGTTGCAGTTACTGTATCGGCGTATGTATCTGTTTAACGTATTGCAGCAGGCGGCGGTGCTGTTTCTGATGATTATGGCCGAGCAGATTCTGCATTACTGGGCGGTTGCGGTGATGCAGGAAGGCGCGCCTCCGGTGCCTTTGCTGGCGCCGGCACTGACGACTGCGTTCTTGTGGCCGTGGATCTACGTGATTGGATATCGCTCGTTGCAACGTCTGGAGCGCGCATGATCCTGGCGTCATCGTCACCACGCCGACGTGAATTACTGACTCAGATTGGTGTTCAGTTTGAGGTGCAGGCCGCCGATATAGATGAAACGCCTCATGCTGACGAGTCGCCGGTGGCTTACGTTGAACGCATGGCGCTGGAAAAAGCGCTGGCGGTAGCCAAGCTGCGCCCGGGTAACATTGTGTTGGGTTCTGACACCAGTGTGATCAGCTGTGACCGTATTCTCGGAAAACCCCGTGATAATGCGGATGCTGTGGAAACACTGCGTGGTTTATCCGGTCAGACTCATCAGGTGTTGAGTGCGGTGGCCGTGGTGGATGAGTCGCGCCAGCGAGTGATCAGTGTGGCGACTCAGGTGCGCTTTCGTACGCTTAGCGATGCAGAGATACACGCGTACGTAGCCACTGGAGAACCGGCCGATAAAGCCGGCAGTTATGGCATTCAGGGCCTTGGGGCCATTCTGGTGGATGCCATCGAAGGCAGTTACAGCAATGTGGTGGGGTTACCCCTGACAGAAACCGCAGCGCTATTACATGAATTTAAGGTGCCTGTGTGGCAGGTGCCGGGTCGCTGAGGCGGCTCTTATCACATTTCAGATAAGTTGATGAATCTAAACGCAGAAATTCTGATGAACGTTACGCCCACCGAAACCCGTGTTGCGGTGGTAGAGAACGGCGTGCTGCAAGAGATTTTTATTGAGCGCAGCAATCATCGTGGTTTGGTAGGCAACATCTACAAAGGCAAAGTGGTGCGGGTACTGCCCGGTATGCAGGCCGCCTTTGTGGATATCGGTCTTGAACGTGCCGCTTTTATTCACGCCGCCGAGATCGGTAACGGTGACGCCAATACGCCAATCAATCAATTAGTGCATGAAGGCCAGGCTCTGGTCGTTCAGGTCACCAAAGACCCGATTGGGACCAAGGGTGCACGCCTGACTACGCAGCTGTCTATTCCATCGCGCTATCTGGTGTACATGCCGGGTTCGGTGCATGTGGGCATTTCGCAGAAAATCGAAGAAACCGCCGAGCGTGATCGTCTTAAGCAACTCGTGGCCGACTGCATGGAAGCCGAGGGGCTGACGGGCGAAGCCGGATTTATTCTGCGTACCGCTGCTGAGGGCGTGGGCGAAGACGAAATCGTGGCCGATACCCAGTATTTGCGTCGTCTATGGCGCAAGCTGGAAGAGCGGATCAAAGAAAACAAAAAGCCGAGTCTGGTGTACGACGAGCTGCCGCTGTCGCTTCGCACGATTCGTGACCTCTCGCGCCCGGAGACCAGCAAGATCCTGATCGACTCACGCGAGACTTGCCAGAAAATCGAGCAGTTCTGTCAGCAGTACGTGCCGGAAGTGGCCGAGAAAATTGGCTCGTACCCGGGGCCGCGTCCGATCTTTGAGCTGTACAGCGTTGAAGACGAAATACAACGGGCGTTAGAGCGCAAAGTGCCGCTCAAGTCCGGCGGTTATCTGGTGATTGATCAGACCGAAGCCATGACCACCATCGACGTGAACACGGGTGGATTTGTTGGCCGCCGTAATCTGGAAGAGACCATATTCAAAACCAACCTTGAAGCTGCCACGGCGATTGGCCGTCAGGTGCGGTTACGTAATCTGGGCGGCATTATCATTCTCGACTTTATCGACATGGCCGACCCTGAGCATCAGCGTCAGGTGCTGCGTATGCTCGAGAAGGTGCTGGAAAAAGATCACACCAAAACCAAAATCAGCGGTGTCTCGGAGCTGGGCTTAGTCGAAATGACCCGCAAGCGCACCCGGGAATCGCTGGAGCACATGCTGATGGAAAGCTGCACAGCCTGTGACGGCCGCGGCGTGGTGAAAACCCCCGAAACCGTGTGCTACGAAATCTTCCGTGAGATTCTGCGTGAAGAGCGGGCGTACGAAGCCGGAACTTATCTGGTTCTGGCAAGTCAGCAGGTGGTGGATCGCCTGCTTGATGAAGACAGCCACGGGCTGGCTGATCTGGAAGCGTTTATTGGCAAAGCCATCAAGTTGCAGGTGGAGAACCAGTACACGCAGGATCAGTACGACATCATTCTACAATAGGCCACACTGATGCTGCGCTCGCTGTGGACTCAGGTATGGATCACGCTGGTCGTTGCGACGGTGCTTCTGGCGTTTTATACCAGTCTTGGGCGCCAGTTAATTCCGCTGCTTGAAACCCAGAAACCTGAACTCGAAACTCTGCTGCAGGAACAACTCGGCCTGCCGGTACAGATCGGCGCGCTTGAAGGCGACTGGAACCTGTTGTCGCCCGTGGTACGCCTGCGCGATGTCCGGGCAGGGGTAGACGATGCTGCGGTCACCGTTGGCCACATCGAAGCCGAGCTGGATATCAGTGCCTCGGCGTTTTATTTCTCACCGGTGTTTAAGCGCATTCTGATCGATGACGTGCGTGGCGATGTGATTCAGGGCGACGACGGCGCCTGGTATCTGGGAGATGAGCGTCTTGGTGGCGTGTCTAAGCCGTCGACGCAAGACGACGGTGAACCAAAATCCGTGGAGTCACCAGCATGGCTCGACTGGCTGGGCCTGCAACAGGCGGTGGTGCTGAATGACTGGCACCTGACCAACCGCCATGGCGATCTGACCGAAACCCTGCTAATCCGAAAAGTCTTATGGCGCAATCGCGGTGAACAGCATGCCCTTGAGGGGGACATCGCCTGGGGCCGTGAAGAAATCGCCGATATTTTTGTCAGCGCCGAACTGCGTGGCCCGCTGTGGCCATGGCAGGACCAGGACGGTGACGTTTACCTGCGCGTCGATGAGCAGGAATGGACGCGCTGGATTCCAGAAGAATTACCGCGTGAACTCAATATTCCTACATTACGTGGCAGCCTCGAAGGCTGGTTGTCGATCACCGACGGTGACCTGAGTTCACTGTATCTGGACGGCAGTGTGCCGCAGTTGACCTTATCGGCACCGGAGAATGATCTGGTCCTGACCGATGGTCATCTGTTGATATCCGGGGAGCGCAGTGAAGACGACTGGCACCTGAGTGTGCAGCCGGTATTTACCGAGCCTGTGCCTCTGTCGGAAGTACGTATCAGCTCGGTGCAGTTAACGGATAAGCGTGCCTGGCAGATTGGTATCCCTGAGGCAGATCTCGGCCAGATCAGCGCGTTTATTCTTGATTACAACTTGCTGCCCGAGCGCTTTGCTAAGTACGTGGCCAATCTGGATGCCAGTGGTCGGGCGACGGACTTGCGTGTGAACTGGGTGCCGGACTTGCCCGGCGATGTGGATATTCGTGCCGACATTCATGGCCTGACGACGAAAGCGTATATCGGTATCCCTGCTTTCTGGGATGCCGACGGCAGCATTCATCTGCAAAGTCAGGGTGGCGTTGCAGATATCCGTGACGACTCACTGCAAATGAAACTGGAAGACATCTACGAGCCGCAGTGGGCGTTGAAGGATGCATCGGCCAAGTTTTATTGGGACATTCGTCCGGAGTTTTTTAACCTGCGGCTGCATCGCCTGAATACCGAGCTGGAAGGCTCACGAGTGTATGGTGATCTGGCCATTCGTATCCCTAAGCGTGATACCGACGTTGAATATCACTTGGGCTTGATGCTGGGCGTTGAGCGCGCTGACATCAATTTGCAGACATTGCTCGTTCCCGACATGCTCGACCCCGCGATTAATGAGTGGTTAGACACGAATTTGCGCGCTGGGCAGTTATCCAATGTGAACTTTATTCTCAACGGTCAGACCGGCAGCGATATTCCGGCGAATTCTCTGACCACCCAGCTCTATCTGGAAGCAGAAAACACCCAGTTGTCGTACCTCGAAGAGTGGCCCTTAGTCGACCAGTTAAGTGGCCGGGTTTTCCTTGATGCGCCGAATCTGGATGTTGCTGTGGAGAGCGCGACGACCCTCGGTGGGCAGGTGCAGTCGGGCAGCCGGGTTCGTTTACGGGATACCGCAAAGGGCACGGAGCTGTCACTAAACGGGCGTATTGTTGGTTCAACCAGTGAGGCCATTGGCTATCTGCAACAGACACCGGTAGCGGAGCTGGTGGATGGCGCGCTGGATACCTGGACGGCCTCTGGCAATGCCAGTACGGATTTACGTTTGAGCCTGCTGCTTGGCAGTGACGACGCGCCAGACGTCGCACTGAAAACTCAGTTGAGTGATAGTGTGCTGTCGATTACGGATGCTGATTTGACCTTTACCGAACTTAATGGCCCGCTGGCGTTTGATACGACAACCGGCCTAAGTGCGCAGGGACTGACTGGACGCCTGTTCGGTGGTGATCTGACGCTGGATCTGCGCTCGAAAAAGCAGGGCGACAGCTACCGGATTTTCGGCGATGCCCGTGGACAGGCACAGTGGGCAAATTTCCGACGCTGGGCGGATTTATTCCTGCTGGACCCGATAACGGGCAGTCTGGCCTATCAGGCCGGGCTTGAGATTAATCCGCGACTGGCGCAACCGGTGAACCTGTTGATTGAATCCGATCTTGCCGGCACCGAAGTTCGTTTGCCGGCGCCGTTGGGTAAAGCCGCGGCGGATCCCCGCGCCATGACCGTGCAAGTGGCACCGGGCAATCAGACGCAGGTATCACTGAATTACGATGACCTGCTGCGTACCGCGATTGAAATTGATGCCAATGGCGAGCCCCGCGGTGAAGTGGTGTTTGGCGACGGTGAAGCGCGCCTGACCGAAGTGACCGGAATTGGTATTCGCGGTCACGTGCCAGCGGAGCTGGATGTTGAGGCCTGGTGGGATGTGTGGGATCGGATGATGTATCTGATTGATCAACCGTCTGCCAAGGGCGCGGGTTCAGCGTATACAGTTGCTAATGCATTAGGCAACACCAACCCGGTGAGTCGTCTTGGGTTAACCATCGACGGCCTCGATGCCTGGGGAACGCCGTTGGGTAAAACCATGGTGACAGGCACGCAGGCGGATGATGAATGGACTCTGCAGGTCGACAACCAGGTCGCTCGTGGCACTGTGGTGATTCGGGCGGACGATGACGCTCCGCTGGTGCTGATGATGGATTACGTGCATGTGCCTGAACCTCAGGAACCCATGCTGGAAGCAACCGAGGTACAGGCTGGCGCCGAGACCGCAGCAGCGTCAGAGTCAGAATCCGTACCTGAGGCCGGCATCGATGAAGATTACGATCCGCTGCAGGACGTGATTCCGGGCAACATTGCCGCGCTGGATATGACGATTCAGGAGTTGTATTACGGCACGCGTAACTTCGGGCGCTGGCAGGCGACGTCGCGTCCGATTCCTGCCGGGCTGTCGTTGAATGTGCTCGACAGCGATGTCAAAGGGTTGCGCTTGC
>JAYYHP010000247.1:0-8345 GCA_036148335.1 Pseudomonadota bacterium | reverse complement strand
GGTATTAATCGCGCACCTGAGTTGCCGTGGACGGACGGTCAGGACGGCCGCCGTTTATGGGCGATTGTAGGTGTGTTGCTGGCAATCGTGCTGATTGTGGGTGTGGTTGTTCCTATGATTGATCTGCCTGATAAAGATCGATCCGAGCTTGAAGAACTGCCGCCCCAGTTGGCGAAAGTGATCGAGCGTAAGAAAAAGGAACTGCCAAAACCGAAGCCCGAGCCAAAGCCTGAGCCGAAGCCGGAACCAAAACCTGAGCCCAAGCCAGAACCGAAACCTGAGCCCAAGCCAGAACCTAAGCCTCAGCCAAAACCTGAGCCTAAGCCGAAGCCAAAACCCAAGGTGAAAGCCTCAGAGGAACAGCGCCAGGCAGCGAAGGAAAAAGCTAAGCAGGCCGTAGGCGCGGAAGCATTGAGCGCATTGAGTTCTTTGCGTAACGCGATTCCTACCACGGCGTTAAGCACCTCGACCTCGAATCTGAGTACCAAAGGCACTCAGGCAACCAACGTGGGTTCCGTGGTGGACCGCACGGCGGCGACGCGAGGCTCTGGTGGTGTGGATGTCGCGGCATTGACGACGGTGACAGCGGGTGAAGATCTCGGTGATCGCACAATTACTGCCGTTGAAATGAGTGCTGAAGAAGTCGCCGCAGCGGCGGAAGAATCCAGCAAGCGTAGCCAGGAAGAGGTTCGCCTCGTGATTGAAGGTTACAACGTACATTTCGACCGTCTGTATCGCAGTGCGCTGCGTAAGAACCCAACCCTCGAGGGTACGGTAACTCTGGCAGTGACCATTCAACCGAATGGATCGGTCTCGGCATGTAAGGCAACCAGTTCGGAAGTCAAAGATGCTCGTCTGATCAAACGGATTGAATCTAAGTGTCGCCAGATGGCCTTCGAAAATCGTCCTAAGGTGGATGTCGCGAAAGTGGAATACCCATTGCGATTTAATCCATAACCTTTAAAACCCGGTGCTTGCACCGGGTTTTTTTATGGGTGTTCGTAAAGTAAACAACTGGGCTGCGTGCAAAAAAATGTTACACAGCCGGACTTTGCTGGCACATTGCAAAGTCGTTACACTCGGGCCAAACGATAACAAGAACCGTCGTGGGTTCGTCCGAACAGACATCACTGGTTGATGCCAGTGAAGTTCATAAAGGAGGTGATATGAACGAAGAGTTTTTTGCAGAGCGTTACCCTGGTGGCTACCCATCCAAAGTGGATCTCAGTCAGCACCAGTCCGTAACCGAAATTTTTAATGGATTCGTTAAAAAGTACGCACAGCGCCCGGCATTTACGTGTCTGGGGCAAATGATGACGTACGAAGAACTGGATCAGAAAAGCGCAGCCTTTGCGGCGTATCTGCAGAATGAAACCAGTCTGCAGCCGGGTGATCGCATGGCGGTTCAGTTGCCAAACGTCCTGCAATACCCTGTTGTTGTGTTCGGTGCCATGCGTGCAGGCATCATCGTAGTGAACACCAATCCGCTGTACACCGAACGCGAAATGGAGCATCAGTTTAACGACTCGGGTGCTAAAGCACTGGTTGTACTGGCTAACATGGGTTCAAAGGCAGAGTCCGTTGTGCCAAAAACCGGCATTAAACACGTGATTGTTACCGAAGTCGGTGATCTGCATAAGCCAGTGAAGCGTATCCTGATTAATGCGGTATTGAAGCACGTTAAGAAAGAAGTGCCGCCGTTTTCGATTCCGGGGGCGGTGCCTCTGCGTAAAGCACTGAGTGCCGGTGCGGGCAAAGACTACGCGCCTGTGACGGCGACGAAAGACGATATTGCCGTGCTGCAATACACCGGCGGTACCACCGGGGTTGCGAAAGGCGCCATGCTGACTCACGCCAACTTGATGGCGAATATGATGCAGAGCCACGGCGTGTTTACGCAGATTCTGGAGGAGGGCCAGGAGACTGCCATTTGCCCTCTGCCGCTGTACCACATTTACGCCTTCACGGTGCATTGTATGGTGTTGCTGGAAACCGGTAATCACAACATTCTGATTCCGAATCCTCGCGATATTCCGGGCTTTATTAAAACGCTGCAAAACACCGAATTCACCGCCTTCACCGGTCTGAATACCTTGTTTGTGGCGCTGTGTGCACAGCCGGATTTCCGTGCGCTGGACTTTTCTAAGTTGAAAATGACTATCTCGGGCGGTATGGCGCTGACTAAGGCGGCATTCGATGAGTGGAAGGCAGTCACTGGGATTGAAGTTGCCGAAGGCTACGGCATGACGGAGACCTCGCCTGTGGTTTCCTTCAACCCGGCGGGCCACATTAAGCAAGGCACGATCGGTATGCCGGTGGCAGGCACGGTGTGTAAGGTCATCGACGAAGAGGGCAACGACTTACCTCTGAATGAGCCGGGCGAATTGTGCGTGAAAGGCCCACAGGTCATGAAGGGCTACTGGCAGCGTCCAGAGGCCACGGCGGAAACCATGACGGCCGACGGCTGGCTGAAGACCGGTGATATGGCGGTGATCATGGACGACGGTTACATGAAGATCGTTGACCGTAAGAAAGACATGATCATTGTCTCCGGCTTTAACGTGTATCCTAACGAAGTCGAAGACGTCATTGTGTCTCACAAAGACATCGTCGAAGCCGCCGCAGTGGGGGTTCCGGATGAGAAGAGCGGTGAGTCTGTGAAGGTTTTCGCCGTACGCAGCAATCCGAACCTGACGGAAAAAGACGTTGTCGCCTACGCACGCGAAAATCTGACCGCGTACAAAGTGCCGAGATTTGTGGAGTTCCGTGACGAACTGCCAAAAACTAACGTAGGTAAGATTCTGCGTCGTGAACTGCGTGATGAGGAACTGGCCAAGCACAAGTAAGCCAGCCCTCGTGATACACTCAACGCCCCGGCCCATGCTGGGGCGTTGTCGTTTTACCACTCGGAATACTGATGTTTTCAGACGCTAAAAAAGCCCTAGACCATTGTTTGATCCGCGATCGCCATTCACTGAAACGTAAGCTTAATGATCTGGCTCGTTCGTCAGCGCCCAGTGATGAGGCGATGCAATCCCTGATTCAACGCATTGAGCGCAGTCAGGCCGTAGTGGCGCAACGCCAGCAGGCGGTCACGCTGAACTTCCCGTCGTCGTTACCCGTAAGTGAAAAGCGGGACGATATTATTCGCCTCATTCGAGAGCATCAGGTGGTGGTCATTGCAGGGGAAACCGGCTCAGGTAAAACCACCCAGTTGCCAAAAATGTGCATTGAAGCGGGTCTTGGGGTGTACGGCCGAATCGGTCACACGCAGCCACGACGATTGGCTGCGCGTTCCGTTGCGCAGCGCATTGCCGATGAGATGCAATGTGAGCTGGGGACGGTCGTGGGCTATCAGGTGCGTTTTACCGACCAGAGTAACGACGCCACCCGCATTAAAGTCATGACCGACGGTATCCTGCTGGCGCAGACCCAGCGCGACCGGTTTTTAAATGACTACGATTGCATCATTATCGATGAGGCGCATGAACGCAGCCTGAACATCGATTTCCTGATGGGGTATCTGAAACAGCTTCTGCCGAAGCGCCCGGACCTTAAGGTGATTATTACCTCGGCGACGATTGACGTTGAGCGGTTCTCGCGTCATTTCAATAACGCGCCGGTGATCGAAGTCAGCGGACGAACCTTTCCGGTGGATGTGCAATACCGCCCCCTGATTCGTACCAGTGACGATGAAGAAGATCGTTCTATGTATGAGGGGGTGGCTGATGCCTTGGCTGAACTGCGTCAGCTTGATAAAAGCAGTGGGCGACCGGGAGATACCTTGGTTTTCCTGCCCGGTGAGCGTGAAATCCGCGAATGTGCCGACTATTTGCGACGCCAGCAGCTTCCGGCCACGGATATTTTGCCACTCTACGCCAGATTAAGTTCGGCGGACCAACAGAAGATTTTTAAGCCGCATGGCGGTCGGCGTGTGGTGCTGAGTACCAACGTGGCCGAAACCTCGCTGACGGTGCCCGGTATTCGTTATGTGATTGATACCGGTGTGGCTCGCATCAGTCGCTACAGTTATCGCACTAAGGTGCAACGCTTACCGGTCGAGGCCATTTCTCAGGCAAGTGCCAATCAGCGTGCCGGTCGTTGTGGTCGAACCGAGCCGGGCGTGTGCATTCGTCTCTATGAAGAGCAGGACTTTGCCGCGCGCGACGAGTTTACCGATCCCGAAATCCGACGGACCAATCTCGCCGCTGTGGTGTTGCAGATGCTGCATCTCAAGTTGGGTGATATTCGCCACTTTCCGTTTGTCGATCCACCGGACGACCGGTTTGTGAAAGACGGTTACAACCTGCTTGTAGAGCTCGGTGCCGTGAATGGCGATCGCCGCTTAACGGATGTTGGGCGCCAGATGGCGAAGCTTCCGGTGGATCCGCGTATTGCTCGCATGTTGATTGCCGCAGAGAAACAAGGCTGCTTGCGCGAGATGCTGATAATCGCCTCGGCGTTGACCGTGGCTGATCCGCGCGAACGCCCGCAAGAGAAGCAACAGGCCTCAGCAGAAAAGCATCGTCAGTGGGCCGATGAAGAATCCGATTTCGCGACTCTGGTCAATCTCTGGCAGGGCTTTGAAGAGCAGCGTCAGGAGTTGAGTCAGAATCAGCTGCGTAAGTGGTGTCAGAAGAACTTTTTGTCCTACATGCGCATGCGTGAATGGCGTGACATTCATCGACAGCTTACCTTGCTGATCAAAGAACAACAGGGCGCCATCAATGCCGAGGCATGTGCCTACGATACCCTACATAAGGCCATCCTGGCAGGCATGTTGGGGCACTTTGGGTTTCGCGCAGTTCAGAAAGAGTATCTGGGTTCGCGCCAGCTACGGTTTGTTTTAACGCCGGGGTGCGCAGGCTATAAAAAACCAGCTAAATGGATCATGGCCGCCGAACTGGTGGAAACGTCGCGTTTGTATGCGCGTACGGTGGCTCGCATTGAGCCAGAGTGGATTGAAGCCTGTGCCGAGCCTTTGCTGAAATACCAATACTTCGAGCCACATTGGCATCTCAAGCGTGGCCAAGTCGTCGCACTCAGACAGTCATCGCTTTATGGGCTGATTGTTAACCCGAAGAAGCGCGTCGATTATTTTCTCACTCATCCGGATGAAGCGCGTGAGGTGCTGATTAACGAGGCGCTGGTCGGTCGCCAATTGAAGTCGTCGGTTGGGTTTTATCAGGCAAATTGCCAGCTCATTGACGAGGTCACTGAGTACGAAGAAAAGTCCCGGCGTCGTGACCTGGTGATTGATGATCAGCACATTGCGGCGTTTTATCAGGCGAATCTGCCCGAAGGTATGACGTCGCGTCGCGATATCGAGAGTTGGTATAAAAAAGCCTCGAAAGATGAGCAACAGGCCCTGCGCCTCACGCGAGACTACTTGCTCTCGGAGGATGCCAAAGGCATCTCTGCGCAAGACTTTCCCACCGAATTGGCGGTGAATGGTATCCGCTTCCCGCTGCGCTATTCCTTTGCACCCGGCGCCGAAGATGATGGTGTGACCTTGTCGGTACCCGCACCTATGTTGGCGCAGTTGACCGATCGGCAGATGGATTGGTTGGTGCCCGGATTTATTCACAATAAAGTCGTGGCGATACTGAAAGGGTTACCGAAGGCTCAACGTAAGCGCTTTGTACCTGTGCCTGACACGGCAACGGAATTTCTTAAGGTCGCTCGCCCTGACAACGGCAGTCTCTATGTGCAGTTGGCAGAGTTTCTGACCCGGCAGATCCGCCCGGAAATTATCACCCCGGAAGATCTGTCTGCCATCCCGCTGGAACCTCACCTGCGTATGCGGGTAGAAGTGATGGCGGGTAAACGTGTCGTGGCAACGGGGCGCGATCTGCTTGTCCTTAAAGATCAGGTTGAGGTCGGTGAGGCGGACATTGAGACGACCCTGATTGACGACCGCTTCGACGGCAGTGAAGTTTCCAGTTGGAACTTTGGTACGCTGCCGGGGACGACCGAGGCCGAGGTGGCGGGCCTGCCGGTGAAGGCTTATCCGTGTCTGAAAATAGAAAAAGACACGCTGACGCTCACGGTGGAAGAAAGCGAAGAGAAAGCACAGCAAGCCCATCGGGCGGGCGTATTGCAACTTATTCGTCAGTCGTTGTCAGGTTTTGATCGTGATCTGCGACAAGACATACAGAAGCGAATGAAACCACACTGGTTGTTGGCGAAGGGATTGGGTAGCGAGCAGGGCCTTACTCAGGCACTGGCTGACGCTTGCTACACTGAAGTGATGCTGCCGCTGGATGCTCCTTTGCCTCGCTCTGAAGAGGAGTTTCAGGCGAGACTGGCAGAGCGTGGTCGGATGTACGATCACCTGGATGCCTTGATGGAGCAGTTTCTGCAGTGGTTGAAAATACGCCATGGCATTCTGAAAAGTCTGCGTGGCGCGGTATCGATGGATAAAGCGATGGCGTTCAGTGATACCAAGGCGCATCTGGAGCGACTGTTGGCCCCGGGGTTTCTGACGCAGGTGCCGTGGGCGCGACAGAAGTCGTTTACTCGTTATCTACGTGCGATGGAATATCGTATCGAGAAGCTACAGGGCAACCTGCCGCGAGACCGCCAGGCGATGGTTGAGTTTGAGTCTTTGTTTCAGCCTTGGCAGGATGCCGTAGCGAGAAATGAGCCAGAGAAGAAGCAGGTATTGGAAGAGTTTGGCTGGTTGCTGGAAGAGTGGCGGGTGTCATTGTTTGCCCAGCCTCTGGGGACCAGTGAACCTGTGTCTCTCAAACGCCTGAATAAACGCTGGCAGGAGATTACGTTGGCGGGCTAGTGCTGGCCATTGATTCTAGCCATTGATTCTAGCCATTGATCTGGCAGGAGAACTTGATCAAGGTGTTTGGTGAATGACGTTTTGCGCGATGCGACTGATTCAGAACGGCTGATATGCAACGGCTGATGAGCCAGTCGCGACCTCGAGGTGGCCTCTGAAAGCTGAAAGAGTTGAAAGGAAAGTGCTGTCGCTGACACATCCATTCATTCATTTGCTTCGTATAACTTGTAATCCCTCCACGAGGGGGTACTTTTTACTACTGCGTTAATCAGGCTGGCCGAAGGGCGGCACATAACAGGAGCAAGACCATGAAAGACACTAAAACTATGATGAACACCGTACTGGGAACCGCCTTTGTCACTGCACTGGCAGCAGGGTCGGCGCAGGCCGCTGAAAACCCATTCGCGTCTGCAGAGTTAAAGCAGGGCTACAAAGTGGCTATGCATCACGAAGGCAAGTGCGGTGAAGGTAAGTGCGGTGCTAAGTCTGAAGGCGAAGGCAAATGCGGCGAAGGCAAGTGTGGCGCTAAGTCTGAAGGCGAAGGCAAATGCGGTGAAGGCAAGTGCGGCGCGAAGTCTGAAGGCGAAGGCAAGTGCGGTGAAGGCAAATGCGGCGGCAAGAGCTAAGCCCGTTGTCTGATCTTCCCCAGCGCCAGGTCTCTGGCGCCGGTTTGGGGCTGCGGCGCGGCTTGATACCCGAGCTGCGCTCGCTCCACGACAGTGGACGCGAAGTCCCTGTCGACTTTTTAGAGATCGCCCCAGAAAACTGGATGAAGGTTGGCGGTCGTCTCAACAAACAACTGCGTGAATTTACTGAACGCTATCCGTTTGCCTGTCATGGATTATCTTTGTCGATTGGCAGCCCTGCGCCATTGGACGAGTCATTTGTGCGCGATGTGAAAGCATTCCTTGATGAGCATCAGATCGAGTTGTACAGCGAGCACCTGAGCTACTGTTCGGACCATGGTCACTTGTATGACCTTATGCCGATTCCCTTTACGGAAGAGGCCGTAACCTACGTCAGCGAGCGAATAAAGCGCGTGCAGGACATTCTTGGTCGGCGTCTTATCATCGAGAATGTGTCTGCCTACGTTGAGCCTCACAAAGCCATGGATGAACCGGAATTCATTCGTCGGGTATTGAAAGAAGCCGACTGCGACTTACTGCTCGATGTAAATAACGTATTCGTTAACGCCAACAACCATGGCTACGATGCGCTGTCGTACATTGAATCCATGCCAACCGAGCGTGTTCGTTATTACCATGTAGCAGGGCACTATGACGCCGAGCCACCGATTCTGGTGGATACTCACGGTGCTGATGTTATTGAGCCTGTCTGGGCTTTGTTAAAACACGCTTACCACTGCCATGGTGTGAAGCCTACCTTGCTTGAACGAGACTTTAACTTTCCTCCGGTGGATGAATTGTTCGCTGAGGTTGAACGCGTGCGGCTTTGTCAGAAGGCATGCGAGGTGGCCGATGTCTGAGTTGGCAAAACAGCAAGCTGAATTTGCTCAGGATATTCGCTCTGGCGGGAATGTGTCGTGTTCGGA
>JAYYHP010000246.1:0-6364 GCA_036148335.1 Pseudomonadota bacterium | reverse complement strand
GGGCTTCGCCAACCAGTCACTGCCTGCTATACTGCGCGGCCATTTTTTCGAGCTTGGGCCTTGCCCGATCTCTTTGTTCTTTAAAGAAGCAGGAATACCCTATGCAACCCATGGTGAACCTGGCGCTGCGCGCCGCCCGTAATGCGGGTCAGGATCTGGTCCGTCGTCTTGATCGCTTCGATGCGACGCAAAGCACCGATCAGGAAAAAGCCAAGTTTGTTGCCGATTGCGCCATCGGCCTGGAAAAGAGCATCATCTTCGAGCTGCGTAAGTCGCTGCCTGAGCACAACTTTGAAGGCCGCGAAACGGGCCACAGTGCCGGCACCGAAGGCCAGCCGCTGTGGCAGGTCTGCGTGATCGATGATCTGGCCAACTTCCGCGTAGGTATTCCTGCATTCGCCATCGTGATTAACAACCTCACGAATGGCCGCACCGAGCACACTGTGGTCGTTAACCCAATGAATGGCGATGAATTCTGCGCCACTCGTGGTCGCGGTGCCCAGCTCAACAACCGTCGTATCCGTTGTGGCGGTCTAACCTCCCTGACCGACGCCATCACAGCGTTCACACAACCATCAGGCCTGAACGAAAACGCAGCTCAGCAGCGCCGTAAGATCATGAACCTGATGGAAGGTGGCTACGATGTACGCTCCATCGGCTCTGGCGTTCTGACCACAGCATACGTGGCGGCGGATCGCTTCCAGGCGGCGCTGGTGTCTGATCTGGATGCGATTTCCCTGAATGCTGGCAGCCTGATTGCCGCCGAATCCGGTTGTCTCATTGCTGACATCAGCGGCGAACCGAAAGTCACTGCACCCGCCAACGTGGTAGTCACCAACCCACGCTTGCTTAAATCTATGCTGAAACTGTAAATCTCTCAGCAAAGTAAAAACCTCCGGCTACACTCATTGAGTGAACGGAGGTTTTTTTATGCTCTTAAATTCTGTTACCTGGCTTCTGTGCCTACTCGGCGAGCCGCAGATCACTGACGAACTGGAAGTACATCGCGCCTGCGATAGCTAACGGACCGTTGATGGACAGCGAATGCTCGTTACATTAACCGGCTGAAATCCTGACTCACTCGAGGTCGTTAGATTCAGCGCACGCGGGCAATATCCAGGCACAAAAAAAGCGGCCGAAGCCGCTTTCTTTCATAACGCCGTCGATTATCGAATCGCCGACACGTCTTCTGCCTGAGGGCCTTTCTCACCGCGTACAACGGTGAACTTCACGCGCTGACCTTCATTTAATGAACGGTGACCCTGACCACGGATCGAACGGAAGTGAACAAACACATCTTCACCCTCGTCCCACGTGATAAAACCAAAGCCTTTCTTCACGTTGAACCATTTAACCACGCCGCGCTCACGACCATCTTCAACGTCACTTTCTACCATAGTGCCGCTACTACGCTGACGACGACGACGTGCAGGAACCAGTTGCGCAGACACAAAGCTGAAGACAAACGTCAGTGCTGCCAGAATCGCCAGCACCAGCAACATACCTTCCGCCTGAATCAGGCCTTCAATATTTAAAGCCGAGCCATCCGCCAAACGCAGACCAGACGCCAACGCACTTAATAAACCGACCACCACCACAGGGGCCAACGCCGCACATACCACTGCGACTAAAATCTTTCTCACCATTAACTTACTCATGTGTAATCTCAAGTCACCGATTGCTATTATACCGACCCGGTCTGACAGGCCATTGACAAGTGGGCTATGAAAGCCCAATTGACTAAAAAAATCAACACGATAGCCCCGGAACCACAGAGATGACCGCAGAAGGCACAGACGCACGTATTGAAGCCCTGGAAAGTCGCATTGCTTTTCTGGAACACAATGTCGATTCACTGACCGGTGAATTGACCGAATTAACCCGTGAATTCCTGATGGCAAAAGAAGCGCTGCAATTGCTTTATCGCAAGCTGGAAAACGTTCAGAGTGGCGATCACGGCATTGCCCGCCCCGAAGACGAACCACCTCCCCCACACTATTAATAGAAGTAGCAATATGACAACTCGGGCAATAACACGCATTTATTGACCTTTTCTGCGTTACCTTCACCGGAATTTCACACGCAAATCACATATAATCCGGGCCTCGCGCTGCCCCACGGGCAGTGGGACTTAACAGATCCGATTATCAGGCCCGAATATGAGTGTCATCCGTAAGCTACGAACCGTCCTGAATCGTTGGCAGCAATCACTGCTGTACCGGCTGGTAAAAACCAAAATTATTGGTGAAGACCCACGCCGCTTTGACCAAGACAGCGATACCCCAACCATTTATGCCATGCTTTACCCGTCGTGGGCCGAAGAGATTGTTATCAACAAAGAAGTGGCAGAACTAGGCTGGCAGTCGCCCTTTCAACAGCGTCTGAATGGCACCCTTCCGGGCAGTCCGTATTTCAGTATTTATCGCCGCCCCGGCAACCCATTCCGCAAAGACGGCCGCCCGATTGTGCCGCGACAGTTGCAGCGTCAGGCCGAGTGGCTGTTGGCCGATGATCAACGCGACGTACGTGTCGTGCCGGTTCGCGTGATGTGGGGCCGCTCGCCGGAGCGTGAGCGTTCATTCCTGCGCATCTGGCTGCAGAATGGTGGTAGCTTGGGTGGCCGCCTGATGACGTTTTTCGCCATCCTGTTTAATGGCCGCAATACCTTTGTTCATTTCAGCCAACCATTATCCTTGCGGGAACTGGCTGGTGATGAGCAGTCGCCTGAATTAGTCGCACGTAAACTGGCTCGGGTACTGCGCGTCCATAACCGCAAAGTGACCCGCTCGGTACTCGGCCCTGAACTGTCTCATCGTCGCACTCTGGTACACGGTATTCCTAACCGTCCCATGGTGCGTCAGGCGATTGATGACGAAGTCAAAGCCGAAGGCGCATCACGCGATAAGCTGCGCGCTCGTGCATTGAAGTACGCTGACGAAATCGCCTCGAACATTTCCTACACCAATGTCCGCTTTCTGGATCTGTTGCTGACCTGGGTCTGGAATAAAATCTATAACGGTACCGAAGTTCATAATATTGCGCCGGTAAAAGACGTCAGCCGCGACAATACCGTCATCTATGTGCCGTGCCACCGTAGTCACATCGATTACCTGCTGCTGTCTTATGTCCTGTATCACCAGGGCTTGCAGCTGCCGCAAATCGCCGCGGGCATTAACCTGAACATGCCCATTGTCGGCTCGATTTTACGTCGTGGCGGCGCTTTCTTTATGCGTCGTACTTTCCGTGACAACAAATTGTATGCGGCCGTCTTCGACGAATACCTGCACTCGATTTTCACCCACGGTTATTCGTCTGAATATTTTGTCGAAGGTGGTCGCTCACGGACCGGGCGCACCCTCAGCCCGAAAGCCGGCATGCTGGCGATGACTGTACGTTCTTATCTGCGTGATTCGCGCAAACCCGTGGTATTCGTCCCGGTATACACCGGCTACGAAAAAGTCTTCGAAGAGAAAAGTTACCTCGGCGAACTGCGTGGCAAAGCGAAAAAGAAAGAAAGCCTATTAGACGTTCTCGGCACTTTACGCTCATTCAAAAAGTCGTTTGGTAAAGTGAACGTGACCTTTGGTGAGCCCATTCACTTAACGCCGTATCTGGACCAGCGCCACCCCGGCTGGAGTGAACAGGATTACAGCGACTGCCAGTATCGTCCAGAATGGGCGCCAGCCCTGGTCGATGATTTAGCCCGTACGGTCGTCACGGAAATTAACCGTGCGGCGTCGGTCAACCCGATCAACCTGGTGGCTATGGTGTTGCTGTCGTCACCGCGTCAGGCGATGGACGAGCAACAGCTGACACGCCAGATGGAAACCTACCGCGATATGCTCGCCATGGCCCCTTACTCCAACATGATGGTGCTACCGCAAGGCCATGCCGGTGATTGGCTGGCGCATGCGGAATCTCTGGGGTGTGTATCGCGCAGCCAACACGCCATGGGTGACCTGATCCAGACCAGCGAACGTCAGGCCGTGACCCTGACGTATTACCGCAATAACGTATTGCATATTTTTGCTCTGCCATCGCTGATTGCCAGTCTGATGCTGAATCGTCGTCGCTGTGAACGCGCAGATATTATTAAGCACTGCCAGATTCTGTACCCCTTCTTACAGTCAGAATTGTTTTTGCATTGGCAACCTGAAGAACTCGAACAGGCCGTTGACCAGTGGCTGGACGTACTAGTACAGCGCCACTGCCTAGAACTGAACGATGGTTATTACCATTGCGTGGGTCAGGAACATGAGCAACATGGCTTTGTTCAAAGTCTGGCGGAACCGATGAGTCAGACCCTGCAGCGCTACTTCCTGGCGGTGTCGCGCCTGCAGCGTCAGGGCAGCGGCAATATCGATGCAAAAACACTTGAGGAGCAATCGACGCTGGTCGCACAACGCCTGAGTATGTTGTACGGCATCAATGCGCCAGAGTTTTTTGATAAAGCTCTGTTCCGCGCCTTGATTCAGCAACTGATTCGTTCAGGTATGGTGAGCGAGAATGATGACGGCCAGTTATCGTTTGACGAACACCTGACACCGTTAATGGCGGTATTGGAAAGTAGCCTGGAAGCGCGCGTGCGCCAGACGATTCTTACGAGTCTGTAAGCGGCGCGTCTTTTTCTGTCTGGCGCAATTTCTCGCTGACGCCCTTTCTTTCTGGCGCCTTTTCGTTAAGTCGCGTCGTTGCCCGTCGCAGCGTCTTTTCCCGCGGCAACGCCATCGGCAACGGCTGCCTCACGGGGAGCGACTTTGGCGCGGGCATACACGTCGAAGCGATTCGACTTACCCGTGATCGCAAACGAGGCAACTTGCCCATCCAGCAGACTGGCTTTGCGCGCACGTTTTACTGCCACGCGACAACGTGCAACGCGCCGTGCTGGCGTTAATAAATCGTGACTGTCGTTATCCTGCCCAACGATTTCACGAAACGCCTGCATGTCTTTTTTCACCGCCGCTTTTTGTTTCGGGTCGTGCTCAAACATAGGGTCGAGGTAAACCACATCAACGGCATCATCCGATGCTTCCGACAACCAATCGATGCTTGCTTGGTGTATCAACTCAATACGCTGAGAAATCGCGGCAATCTCTGGGTCCTGATTCGCCCGCTGCAAACCATCGTCGAGTAGCGCCGCGACCACAGGATTTCGCTCAATGGCAATGACCCGACACCCTAACGTCGCCAGCACAAAGGCGTCTCGTCCTAGGCCTGCAGTGGCATCCACTACCGTCGGCTGATAGGCCCCAGACACGCCCACGGCTTTGGCAATGTCCTGCCCCAAACCACCACCGAAACGACGTCGGTGCGCTTGCGTACCGGCGCAGAAATCCACACAGACTGAGGACTTCAGTGAATGACCCGGCGCCAGTGTCAGGCGGCCCTCAGCGTAGCGAAGTTGATATCCAGACGATGCCGGAATGTCACCGGCAACCACAGTAAATCCATAGCGACGAGCAAGCGCGTCCGCGCCCTCACTTTCAGAGGCGTCCGGCACATACACATGCATCGCCGAGGAGGTCATCAGACAAAAAACAGCAAAAGTAAGCCGCCCAATATCATGCGATATACCACGAACGGCATCATGCCAATGCGATTAATAAAGGCGAGAAAATAATAAATGCACAACCAGGCGCTGACGGCTGAAATAGCGGCACCCAGAATCAATGCTTGCCAGTCGACAGGGCCAACTGCGCTCATCAAGTCCAGAGTTTTGAGGCCACCGGCGGCAAGAATCAAAGGGATCGACAACAGGAAAGAAAAGCGCGCCGCTTCCACTCGAGCCAAACCAAGAAACAACGCCGCCGTAATCGTTACACCGGAGCGCGACGTCCCTGGGATGAGAGCGAACATCTGGGCAATACCAATCATCAGCGCCATGAGCAATGTCATCTGAGCAAGCGATACCTCTCCATGACGTACCCGGTCGGACCAGCCCAGCAATATCCCAAAACCAATGGTTGTTGCAGCGATGACCGCCGTAGAACGCAGGTTTGCTTCAATCCAATCATCGAGCAGTAAGCCGGCCAGTCCTGCGGGAATCGTAGCCAGTGCGACAAACCAGGCGAGGCGCCCATCTGCATTTGGCTGGCGGCTGAATCCGGTGGTGACCCAACCAGAAATCAAACGCGCGATGTCCGCACGAAAATACACCATGACCGCCGCCAGCGTACCAACGTGCACGGCAACGTCAAAAGCCAATCCCTGATCTTCCCAACCTAACAGTCGTGAAGGGAGAATCAGATGGGCCGAGCTACTGATCGGCAAAAATTCAGTCAATCCCTGAAGCAGGGCCAGAACGATGATTTCTATCAGGTCCACGGTGCTTTCCTTACGCGCTCAATAGCATTAAATTTTTTTC
>JAYYHP010000245.1:0-6827 GCA_036148335.1 Pseudomonadota bacterium | reverse complement strand
GACGACCCGATCCGTTGTAGTACAGCAGCATACGCAACTGATGCAGAACATTGATCAGCTTTCTAAATCCTCTTTGATGGATACGCTAAGTGGTTTGAGTTCAGGTATCTGGGCGCTGCTGGCTGTGTTTATTGTCACCGTCAGCATCAGTCTGGTGTCTTCAATGTTAGTCAGTATCTCGATTACCCGACCTCTGGCCCGTCTGGGGGGGCATATTGAGCGGTTGGCGGCATCGGGTGGCGATCTTAGTTTCCGTCTCGAAGTCGCACGTCACGATGAGCTGGGGCGTCTGGCGAAAGGGGTCAATCAGTTCCTGGAGTCATTGCAGTCGATTTTTTCAGAAGTCACCAAGTCAGGGCACTCGATGGCAGAGGCTGCTCGTTCAGTCGCTGACGTGACCGGCGGATGTTCTGTGCAAATGAAAGCGCAGCAGACTCAGACAAACGCGGTTGTGAATGCAGCGGCGGGCATCGAGGCGACAGTGGCGCAAGCCAAAGAGCGTGCAGCCAATGCTGCTCGTGCGGTGGAGCAGTCCGAGACCGGGGTAGGAGAGGTGGTGGCCAGCATCCGCACCACCATTGACCGGATTAATGAAGCTAACGATGAACTTGAAGCTGCTAACGGCGTGATTGCCAAGCTTAATGATGACAGCCAGAACATCGGTGGCATTCTCGATGTGATCCGAGGCATTGCCGATCAAACCAACTTGCTGGCGCTTAACGCCGCCATTGAGGCCGCTCGGGCAGGCGAGCAGGGGCGAGGTTTTGCCGTGGTGGCTGATGAAGTTCGCTCACTGGCGCAGCGTACTCAAGCGTCTATTGAGGAGATTCACAGTATGATTTCCAAATTACAGGACGCATCCGGTAAGGCCACCGCGGTGATTGCCCGTGGCGCCGAAAAAATTGCCGGTACGGTGGAGTCCAGTGAGTTGGCTGGGGAGGGGGTGAAAGCCATTTCAGAGCGCATTTCTGAGATATCAACGCTGAATCTGGAAATTGCCGCCATGATGGAAAATCAATTGGACATGGCCAACGGTATTAATCAGTCAGTGCTGGACATCCGCACCATCGCTGATAGCAACGCGGATGCCGCATCAGACGCCAGTCAGTTCTCTCAATCGCAGGTTGAGAAGGCTGAAACGCTGGTGAAAATGATGTCGCGCTTCCGCTGCTGATCAACGCGACGTCAGCAACTCAGCCACACTGATCACGTTCATAGCGACATCGACCATCCGTTTGTTGCTGTCCATTGCCGCCTGACGCAGGTGCTTGTAGGCTTCCTCTTCCGAGATGCCTTTTGACTGAATGAGCAGGCCTTTCGCCTTATCAATCAGCTTGCGCTCATCCAGTGCCTGGCGAGCTTCTGCCAGTTCGTCACTGGTGCGTTGCAGGCGCTCTGCCTGTGCCTGAACCAACTCAAAAATAGAGCGGGCCAGTTTCACGTTTACTCCTGGCGCGACATTGATACCGGCTTCGATACCTTCATCGGGCAACAATGACATGGGCGACATCGGTGGCTCTTCGACGGTGGCCAGGTCTTTCAGGTGCTCGCGGTGCAAGCGCAGATCCTCTTCGGCTTGTTCAATCTTCTTCTGACATAATGCCAGCAGCTCGGTCGCCAGTTCCAGCTCGATGGTTTGCATCTCATCGATACGACGCGTAGCCACTTCGTACCAGACTTCGCTGATCGCGGTGGGTAACGAATCTTCCTGACGGTAACGTGCAATCATCTGGCGCAGACGGTTTAGTTCGCTGGTGACATCGCTGGTTTCCAGTTGGCGCCACTGGGCCTGAGGGATGGTCTGGACAAAATCGGAGTACACATCGAAACAGCGTACCTGAGCTTCCTGTAGCTGGTGCAGGCGATCCTGAACGCGGTTGCTGAAACTACCGGCGGTGAAACCGATCAGGCCCCAGGCACGTTCCTGGCCCGCGTATTCTTTGCCCTGCACAAAATTGAACATGGCTACCAGTGCGCGAGTGATGTCTGGGTCGTGAGAAATATCGGCGGCTTCAAAGACGACCGCCAGCAGACCAGCAATCAGACGCGTAAATAACTGAGTGTTTTCCGACGCATCCACGCCGCGAGCCGTTACCTGAGCGCGCAACGCCGGCAGGCTCTCGAGGCACTGAAGTACGAAAGCCAGACTGCTGTATAGACGAGCCGAGGCACCTTCATGACGATCCAGATCCAAGGACGCCAGCGCCTCACGGAACGCCGTTTCGGCTTCTTGAGTAGCTTTCAACTCCTCGTCACGCATCTGGGCGAAACGCTGTCCCTCAGAAACCAGATACGTATTGGACAAACCACGCTCACGCTGCAACTCATGAATCAATTGCGTGACCTTAGTCACCAGATCACAACTGATCAGCAGTTGCTGTAACGTATGAATTTCAGCGCTTTTCGCGGCTAACAGAAAATCTTCGGAGGTGAGGGTAGGCTGAGGCATGACGGTGTCCGGAATACTGATGCGGTGAGAGCCGCCATTCTACGCAGTTCCTGTGCAATCGTGAATAAATTTGGTCATCAGTGTTCCATCAGGAACAGGCCTGAAGACCTGCAAAGCGAAAATCAGCGATGTTATCTTGAGCACCTTGTGATCACTAAGGTGTCGTTATGACTCAGCTATGCGTGTTTCCTATTCCGGAGTGTGTCACCTTCCCCGGCACCGTGTTTCCTCTGCACGTGTTCGAGCCGCGTTACCGCAAAATGATTCAGCGTTGTCTCGATGAAAACATTCCCGTTGCGATTTGCCATACGGAGAAACTGATACGACCGGCTCCAGAGACAGAGACCGTCGGTGAGGCTCTGTGTACTGACCAAGCGACTTACCGGCCGACCTCTGTCTTTAGTGCCGGTCAATGCGAATTGCATGAGACCACAGACGACGGTCGTATGTACCTGAGTGTGCATCTTGATCAGCGCTATCAATTGGGAGAGGTCGTGCAACACATGCCTTACCTGATGGTCGAGTGCGAACCGCTGCTGGACGACAGCCCAGAGCAGGATGCAACGACGTCAGACCTGCAAGTGCTGCAAGACAAACTCCTGCATCGTCTGGAGGCGTTGCTGGCGGGTGAGCCGGAACCGGCGGCAACCCAGTTACTGAACGAATGGCAACAGCAAACACCAGAGCATTTCAGCTTCTCACTATTTGGTGCCATACAATTTGATGCCGAGCAGCAACAGGCCATTCTTGAAATGCGTTCTCCCAAGGCCCGTTTGGAGTGCGCACTCGACTTGCTTAACGCCGTGGGCTGACTTTCAGACCATGTCATAAATGGCCAGCCGTTCGTGCTGGTCTTCTCATTTACCTCAGCTTTACTTCGATCTATCCCTCGACTAGCAAGCGCCGACACACGCTGGCTGCGGCTTGCTGCATGTTGCGACCATTCGTCGGAAACAGGTCACGGTTTGCACTCGTGGCATATATTGATACATCTATCAGATGGAGTTCGCTGTTGAGATTTAATACTATCGAACGATACGGATCTTAGTGGGCGCAATCCCTTTGCACTGACTGAGACGAATAATAATAACAATACCGGTTGCAGTTCTGGTTCGTAACGGACTATCTCCAGTACACCCAACCTGTTGTTTTCTACCACGTCTGAAGCCGTCTGAAAAACGGCTGACCCGTAGGAGTATGGTTTTGACTAACTTCCGCTTTGCGTTGCTGACCCCGTTGATGGCGGGGATCGTGGCATGTTCATCCGGTGGTTCTGATGGCGATGAGCCAACGAATCCAACCCCCATTGATGGTGGCGGCGATCGCGCCCCAATTGCCCTCGACTTCACGTCTGATCCTTCGGGGCAGGCCGGTCCCACTGAAGAAGCCCGCTGGCAGTATCAGATTCTGACCAGTGCGAACGTTGCCGACTCGTTGACCTTTGAGCTGGTGTCCGGCCCTGAGGGCATGACGGTCTCCAGCGCCGGTCTGGTGCAGTGGACGCCGGATGATGAGCATGGTGAGTCAGTACAGGTAACCTTGCGCGCTATCTACGACGATGGCACGAGCCGGGGGACTGCAGAGCAGACATTCACGCTGGCCGTAACGCCAGTGAATGATCGGCCGGCAATTGTCTCTGCTGAGCCAGAATCAGCCATTCGCGGTCAGACCTTTACCTTTCAGATTGACGTAGAAGATCCAGACGATGCCAACGATGGCTCGAATCTGGAGTTTAGCGCCAGCTTGCCGTGGGTATCGGAAGCTAACAGTGAAAAGTACGCCCTGTCGGTCTCATCAACCGGCTTAGTGCAGCTGACCGTACCGGATAGCTTTAGTTATAATTCCTTGGAGGTTAACGTTGCCGTGATTGACGGTGGCGAGGACTGGTACAACGGCCTTAACCGCCCCTACCAACGCTGGCAGTTAGCGATTGTGGACGGCAACACCGCGCCTGTGATTACCTCGACGGCGCTGACCGAAGCGACTGAAGACGTGGCGTATCAGTATCAGCTTGAAGTGACCGACGCCGAAGACGCCAATAATGGCGCGGATTTGACCTTTGAGCTTGTCGCAGGTCCTGCCGATATGTCGGTATCGTCTACCGGTCTCGTCAGTTGGACACCGCTAGAACAAGGTCCAGAGGCCTACAGCGAAAGCGCGACCGTTCGTGTTAGCGATGGCGGCGAGAACGGTGTCGCGCCGGTCGAGCAAAGCTTTGATATCGCGGTGACACCGGTCAACGACGCTCCCGTGATTAACAACACCCCGACGAACCTCGTGGTGCTGGGTGAAACCTACGCGTTCGATTTTGATATTTCCGACTCAGATGATGAAGTTAACGGTACCGACGTGACTGTCAGTCTGGTTGTTGGCCCTGCGGGCATGGAAGTTATTGGTAATCAGGTGATCTGGACGCCAACCGTAGCGTCAGCGGCTGAGAATGTTGAGGTTGTCATCGCCGACGGTGGCGAAGACGGCGTTGGTCCTCAGTCCGTCGCCTGGACCATTGAAGTTCGCGATAACAACACGGCGCCTGTTCTGTCTGGCGCGAATACCTTAACCACCAATGAAGACACCAGCGCTAGCCTGATGCTAAGCGCGAGTGACGCCGAAGCCGATACCCTAACCTGGTCTGTGACTGAGGCTGGTTATGGCACTGTCAGTGTGTCCGATAGCGGTGAAGTTACTTATCAGCCAACGACTGACTTCTTCGGTGAAGATGCCTTCATCGTCACGGTATCAGACGGCAACCTGACGGACGAGCTGACCATCAACGTGACCGTGAATGCCGTTAACGACGCCCCTGTGATTGGCTCAGAAGCGAACACCAGTGCGACTGAAAATGCGGCTTACTCTTACACCGCCACTGCGGTAGACGTTGAGAACGATGTGCTTGAGTGGAGCCTGACGCAGGCACCTGCAGGCATGACCATCGATGCCGCCAGCGGTGAAATTTCCTGGACGCCAGACGGCAGTGAAGCCTCCGTTGACGTGATTGTAGCGGTGACCGACGGCACTGATACCAGCACACAAGCGTTTGCCATCAGTGTCGCCACTGTGAATGACGCGCCTGTCGTTGATCAGGGCGCGAATGTCACGTTGAGTACTAACGAAGATGAGTCAGCGACGCTGACGTTGAGCGCAAGCGACGAAGAATCCGATCCTCTTACCTGGAGCATCAGCCAGGCAGCAGCATCAGGTACTGCCTCTGTTGTTGATGGCGAGGTGACCTACGAACCAGCGCCAGAATTCAATGGCACGGACAGCTTCACCGTGACCGTCAGCGATGGCTCGGCCGACGTTGACGTTGTCGTTTCCGTTACTGTGGCCGCCGTCAACGACGCACCGGTCATCACTGAAGGCGCCAACGTCACTCTGGCAACCGACGAAGACAATGCAGCTCAGCTGACACTGTCAGCCTCAGACCTGGATGGCGATGCCCTGAGCTGGAGCATTGCCACGGCTGCCGCCAACGGTACGGCCGACGTCGATGCCAACGGCATGATTACTTACGTTCCTGCACCGAACTTCTTTGGTCAGGACAGCGTCACGGTTGAGGTGAGCGATGGTGAGTTAACCGCAACGACGACCGTTGCAGTCACCGTATCTCCAGTCAACGATGCGCCAGTGATTACCTCACCGGCAAATACCGTCGCCGTTGAAGACGCGCCGTATCAGTACACTGTATTGGCCGCCGACCTCGACAGCGAGGTGACGTTCATTCTGTCTACTGCCCCGCAAGGCATGACCATTGACGCTGAAACCGGTGAGATTTCATGGACGCCAGCGAACGGTGTGGCCTCTGCGGATGTCACTGTCGTGGCGTCCGATGGTGAGCTGGAAGCAACGCAAAGCTTCACCATTGCGGTATCCGCGACCAACGACGCGCCAGAAATTACCTCAGTAGCAAACACGTCAGCCACTGAAGGTGTTGAGTACGCCTATCAGCCTGCGGCAAACGATGCCGATGGTGACGCACTGATCTGGAGCCTGACACAGGCACCTCAGAGCATGACCATCAATTCAGCTACCGGTGAAATCTTGTGGACGCCAGCCAACGGCGTTGCCTCTGCTACCGTGACTCTGATGGTCTCCGACGGTGTTGCCAGTGATTCGCAACAGTTCACCATTACGGTAGAAGGCGTGAATGATGCGCCTGTGATTACTGAAGGTGAGACGGCAACGCTGAACACGAATGAAGACACGCAAGCATCACTGACATTGAACGCCACGGACGCTGACGGCAATGCCCTGAACTGGTCCGTTGCTGCGGCAGCGACTCACGGCGAAGCCACCGTATCCGGAGCGGGTAACAGCCAGACCGTCACCTATGTTCCTAACGCAGACTTCAACGGCAGCGACAGCTTTGAAGTTCAGG
>JAYYHP010000244.1:0-2095 GCA_036148335.1 Pseudomonadota bacterium | reverse complement strand
TGTCGGCAATTTCTGGCTTCAGGTCGTCGTTGCCAAGCAGTAAGCCACGATCGCCGAAGCGCTCATACAGTGAGGGAATACGCACACTGCGACGCAGGCTGAGTTCCAGTTGGCGCGTGTTATGGCTGTGTCCGATTGCTGCACTTCCACCGGTAAAGGCCTGCTGGTTAGATTGCTTCTGAGACGGTTCGGCCTCTGTGCGTCGTTGCTGGGAGCCAAACCATTCCTGATAGCCTTGCAGTTGAGCGTGCCATGCTGGGTGGAATGCCCAACGGGAACCCAAGCGGACTTTGATCTTTTGCTGCTGCGCCGTCAGGTTACACCCTCCGACTGGCGTGGAGCAGACGCTGGCGTCCGGATCGTTGACAAAGCGGCTCTGGTATTGATCGAATGCACCGGAAAAACCAGCGTTAAACTGCCAATCGGCTGTGCGCCATTGAGGTGTCACCGTGATTTCGCTGTGTTGCGTGTGGTAGCGGTTGTCGTCGTCGTTAAGGCCAATATAGCCCTCGGGGTCACGATACTTCTCGAAAGTGTCTTGGTGCGATAACTGCCAGCGCCAGTGCAGACCATCTTGAGTGGGCTCGGGCGCATTCAGGTTTCCCGTGTTTATCCCCCACTGGCGTTTGCTCAGATGAGCACGATTGGGAGGAGCGTTTCGGAAATAGTCAGGTATGTGTTTGTTTTGTCGTGACCAGTGCAGCTGGCTTGATACGTCTTCGCGTTGCCACTGGGCGATGACGTTATGTCGGAAGTACTGAGCATTATTCAACGGCTCTTCAGTGCCTGCCGGATCACCAAACCAGGGAGCGGGGGTAGGCATAGAGTAATTGTTGAGCGTTCTTTCGGTGTGTCCTTGCAGTGACCATTCGTTCACGCCAACGATCGATGCAGCGCGCGCACTGAACTCGCGATAACCATAACTGCCAAGCCCGGCCTGAACATGGCTGGGGCGATCAGCCTGCTGAGTGATGATGTTGATACTGCCGCCAATGGCTGAATCTTCTCCGCCCTGATGACTTCCTGATTGTACGATCTCAACACGTTCAATCATGGACAGCGGAATCGCGTTGAGATCGTAGCCACCGCCAGACGACGTATTCTGTTCTACGCCGTTGATGAGTAATCGTGTCTGTACCGCACTGGCGCCCCGGACAGAGACCATGACAGGGTCACCCAATCCTCCAGACGATTGAACTTGCAAGCCCTGTAAACGGCGGATGAAGCTGGCAAGATCCGGGCTGTACTGACGAATCTCATTGCCACTGATGTGTTGTATACCAAGAGAGGTAGTCTGTTGTCCGATCACAGTTACGGAGGGTAGCTCGACGGCATCATCTGCGAGCGTTAGCTGGGTCAACAGAGCAAGCATCGCCAGAAACGAGAGTCGAGTTGTCAGAGTGAAAAGCGTCACAACAGCATCCTGAGATGGCGCGACGGGGAAGAGTCAATGGGCGACCAAGGGGCATAGGCTATCCACCGACCAGTCGCCCACCGCAACTTCGGTTATTCAATATCAGGCCGGTATCCGGGCTCACAACCTGACGTGACGTCGACTTCAGAACCTTCCCATGCGAACACAGTGGTCTCTACTGAAGTACGGATTGCTTACCGTTGCGGGGGCAGCGCTGGACTTGTCTTGGACGCACCAGTCTTCCCGTTTAACCCTGACACGCATGTCAGGGCACCTGAATCGCTGCGCAGGGTACTGTGTGGGTTGGGCGGGGTCAAGTTACTGCCGTGGCAGCCACAGCTCGAAACAGGCGCCGCCGTGCGCTCCGGGGCGGTAGCTGAGACGGCCTTGATGGTGGGCGGTGATGATGAAATACGATACGGATAATCCCAGTCCGGTGCCTTGTCCGACTTCTTTGGTGGTGTAAAACGGCTCGAAAATATGAGGCACAATGTCGTCGGGGATACCCGGGCCATTGTCGGTGATGGCAAGGCAGACTTCGCCTGCCACAGCTCGTCCATGAATTTGCACGCGCGGGTGCCAGCCTTCGGAGGCCTGAGCCTGATAATCACTTAATGCTTGCTGAGCATTGCGCAATAAATTCAGTAGTACTTGTTCAATTTCACTGGGCACGCAGTGAAT
>JAYYHP010000243.1:0-2574 GCA_036148335.1 Pseudomonadota bacterium | reverse complement strand
AATATTCTGGCGGTCTTTTTACAGCGCCTGGATGCAATGAATGGTCGTGCTGACGGCTAGCACGACCTGAGGCACAGGGCTTACCACTGCTGTGGAAGCCCTTTGGTCTGAATTAATGCCGCCAGATCCATCGTCAGCGCAATGGCAACGTGGACAAATACCCCGCCCCAGATAGAGCGGGACATTAACGCCAGTACACCCAAAAAGAATCCAAACAGGATGGCCCCAAACGACTCCGGCCACAATTTGGGAAAATGCAGCATCAGATACGGCAAACACATCACAGCTACAGACAAACTGCCAAAGTGCGGCCGCAAGCCGTTCACCAGAAATCCACGAAAAAAGAACTCCACCGCAATAAACTGCGTGATGTAAATAATCTCCCAACTTACCAAATCAAAAATGCTGCGATGCGCTTCATCATAAAATGGATAATGGCGGGAAAATTCCGGTCCAAAACTGGCAATGATCGCAAATACCATAATAGGCAGCGTCAACAGAAGATACCCAGGCCAGTGTTCGTGCACCCGTCCCCACTGCCAGCCAAATTCTTTTAAGCGCTGGCGTAAGCCATAACGAATCACCAGCATGGGCAACAGAATAAACCCGAGCAGATGAATACTGCCCCACCATAAATAACCAATCAGTTCACGATACTCGCTGGTACGATACGCCCGAATCCATTCGCCATTCATGCTCAACCAAGCATCTAACGTCGCCAATATCTCGCGGAAATTTGAGCTGTATTTTCCGTAATGCACCAGCAGTAAGCATAAACAGGCGACGCCTATGACGGCCCAGGCATGACTGCGCGGTTGTTCACTGCGTTCGGCATCGATGTCTGCGATTTGTTGTTTGATAAATCGCGGTGATAGCCAGGTAAGAAACCCCATAATTATTCCAATCCATCAAGCATCGTCTTTCAGGCGATGATGTAAATATTAAACACGAGCCCTGGATGCCTGACCGCATTCCAACAGCCAGTCGTGCCACTGTGCTGCGGTCACCTCCGTTAACCATGGTGCGATGTCAGGCGCGGCGATGTTTCCCGCCAATGCCAAGGCAACCGCATCGGCCGCGGCACTCATATCGCCCGGCGGATAACGGCAATCGGCTGGATATTGTTCGGGATAACAAAGCGCATCCGGCACCACGGGTATTGCTCCAGCGGAGGTCGCTTCGATCAGCGATACCCCCTGAAATTCATGATCGGCACATCCAAACACCACACTGGATTGGCGCAGCCAGGCGACATAGTCATCACGGGAAACACGGCCGTCGACCGCAATGCGATCCGCATACCGGGCTCGTATGCTTGCCAATGCTGACTGCACCAGGTCGTGTGCGCGAGTATCAGCAAGGCGTTTTTTCTGCGTCGAAGTTTTCGACGTTTTCGACGATCGATTTTCCGCTCTGGGGCCCAGCAGCGCCAAGCGGAAAGGCACTTGTTGTTGCTCAAGGTGTTCGAGCATCTGCACAAAGCGATCTGGGCGTTTGTCATACTCCCAACGATGATTCCAGAGAATCACGGGCGCTTGCGGGTGTGCCTGAGGCGGTCGTTCTTCCAGAGCTGGTGATTTAACAGAGGCGTTTTTAACAGAAACGGATTCGACGGGTACGGGCAGTACACGACTTTTCGCGGCGATACGCTCAACCACAGACGCCGGCACCTCGTCCGGAAGCCTGGCCAACAAGGAACTCACCCCAGCCAGCATGGAGTCCAGATTGAACTGCGAGTTAAACAGGCATTCATCCGCCGCTAAGGCGCCGTACAGCTGCACCATTTGCGGGTCAATTGAGGAGTGCTGCCCCTGGCCTTGAGGATAGGCAAATTGGTTTTCATGAAAATACAGACTCACCGGAACGGTGCTCAGCGCAGGATGCAGCCCCTTCAAGGTGCTGATGTCGACCATGGAGGTCGCCAGAATCCGGTCCGGTATTCCACTTTGCAATAATTCAGGAATGGTATCCAGCCAGGATAAGGGGTTGCCGCGAATACGCCATCTGAAGTGACGTCCTGGCAACTCAAGGCACTGCCAGGTCACACTGTCCTGACGCGTTAGCCAGTCCGCCCAACTGGCATGGCTGTCAGAACGATAAGCAGACAACAACCAAACGAGGGGTTTCACCGCGCTTCGTTATCCTCAGACGTCGACACGGAAGACTTTCGAGACTCGGTCAAACGACTGTGGGCGCCTTTCAGAGCTTCCACCTGCTTTTCAATCTTCAGGTCGTACTCGGCCTGTTTCTTCATGGCCTGCTTGTAGATGTCTTCGGCACGACCACGGGCGTTAGGGCCACCGAGTGAGTCCGCTAAGCGACGCTGCTCGTCTAGCATGCTGTCGCGCTCTTTCTCGAGGCGACGAATGGCTTTCTCGGTGTTCTTGATGTCTCGCTCAGCTTGTAAGCGATCATTATTGCGCGACACTTCATCCGCCATCACCGCACGATCCTGAGCCACCGACTCATCCAGCGCAGTAGCTTCATAGGTGCGCTCTTCTTTGGTGTTGTACTGTTCTGGGCAAGGCGTCTGGGAATACAGGGTATTTCCCTGAGCGTCTTTGCAAACGTAGA
>JAYYHP010000242.1:0-6833 GCA_036148335.1 Pseudomonadota bacterium | reverse complement strand
CGTCACGGATCAGGCCGGTCACGTACACGGTTTTGAACGGCACTTGAGGTTTGCCATCTTCATCTTTGCAGAAGTGCATGGTCATCATGATCATGCGCGCGACCCAGAAGAAGATAATGTCGAAACCAGTCACCAGCACGTCGGTTGGGTGGAAGTCGAGCATACGCTTAGCCACTTCCGGGTCGTCCAGGTTTGGCCAACCCAGTGTACCGAAGGTCCAGAGAGCAGAGGAGAACCAGGTATCGAGAACGTCTTCGTCCTGCGAGAGTTTCACGTCGTCAGCCAGGTTGTTGGCTGCGCGTACTTCGGCCTCGTCGTGGCCCACGTAGACGTTACCTTCTTCGTCGTACCAGGCCGGGATGCGGTGCCCCCACCACAGCTGACGGGAGATACACCAGTCCTGAATGTCGCGCATCCAGCTGAAGTACATGTTTTCGTAGTTCTTAGGTACGAACTGAATGTCGCCGTTTTCTACCGCTTCAATCGCTGGCTTAGCCAGTGTCTTGGCGTCAACGTACCATTGGTCGGTGAGCATCGGCTCGATCACAACGCCACCACGGTCGCCATACGGTACAGTGAGGTCGTGGTCTTTGATTTCGTCGAGCAGACCAGCGGCTTCAAAGTCAGCGACGATGGCTTTACGCGCCGCGAAGCGCTCCATGCCACGGTATTTTTCTGGAATGCTGGCTTTTACATCTTCGTTGACGCTGCCGTCGGTGTTAAATACCTGCGGTACGTCACGCACGTCGGCATTGAAGGTGAAGATGTTGATCATTGGCAGGCTGCAGCGTTTGCCCACTTCATAGTCGTTGAAGTCGTGCGCTGGGGTGACCTTAACGGCACCGGTGCCTTTGTCCATGTCGGCGTGTTCGTCGCCCACAATCGGAATACGACGATCAACCAATGGCAGCAGGATGTCTTTACCGATCAGATCTTTGTAGCGCGGATCTTCCGGGTTAACTGCAACACCGGTATCGCCCAGCATGGTTTCCGGACGAGTGGTCGCAACCACGATGTAGTCTTTGCCTTCAGAGGTTTTCAGACCATCGGCGAGCGGGTAACGCAGGTGCCACATGTGACCTTTCTTGTCTTTGTTTTCGACTTCGAGATCAGAGATGGCGGTGTGCAGTTTCGGGTCCCAGTTAACCAGGCGCTTACCACGATAAATCAGGCCGTCTTTGTACAGGCGGATGAAGACTTCCTGAACGGCTTTATAGAAGCCATCGTCCATGGTGAAGCGTTCGGTCTCCCAGTCCACAGAGTTACCCAGGCGGCGCATCTGTTTGGTGATGGTGCCACCGGAGTGTTCTTTCCATTCCCAGACTTTTTCGAGGAACTTTTCACGGCCAAGTTCGTGACGGTCTGGCTGGTTTTCAGCGGCGAGTTTGCGCTCAACAACCATCTGGGTAGCAATACCGGCGTGGTCGGTACCGACCTGCCACAGGGCTTTCTGACCCTGCATACGCTTGTAGCGGGTGAGTGCATCCTGAATGGTGTGCTGGAAGGCATGACCCATGTGCAGCGAGCCGGTGACGTTCGGCGGTGGGATCATGATGGAGTAACCTTCGCCGGTCAGTCCGTCTTGGTAAGGCTTGAAGTAGCCTTTCTCTTCCCACTCTTTGTACCAGGTTTGTTCGATTGCGCTGGGTTGGTATGTCTTATCCATTGCTGGCTGCTACTCGTTTTGGACGTGAAAAAACGTGCAGGAGTATACCGGATTCGCAGGCCCGTGGGCAGGGAGGACGAAGACTGATTTACTCAGTCTTCGGGAGTGTGTTGCTGTGCGCTGGTGTGTTGCCGTTAAGGGCGGTGTTAGGCGTCGTCTTTGCCGTTAAGCATGTCGCGGATGCGGGCGCGCAGGCGGCTTTTGATCATCGGCATGACTTCTTCCAGCACTTCATCCACCATACGCTCGCGTTGCAGCAGGTTGGTCAGAGACGCAGTGGTTTCTGACATGGTGGCATCAATCTCAGCACGCTTGCTGGCCACTGTCGGTGCTTCAGGCGGCACTTCAGACAGGGCGCCTGTTGGCTTAGGCGCTTCTTCATTGGCTTGCTGATGAATCTTGTTGAGTACCTGATTTAGCGGGCTGACATTCGATGGAATATCGTCGTCTTGCTGGGGTTCCAGTGGTGCGGCTGGCGTAACATTCGGCACAGCGCGCAGCGGCGAGGACGAGATTTTCTTCAGGTTCGTTTGATCGAGAGATGATTGATCACCTGAGACTTTCGACGCCGACGGTGTGGCAGAGAGCACCGGAATGTCGACGTCTGACACGCTGTCGGTACTCTTGTTTAGAGTGCTCGAACTGCTGATCGAGTCGCTGACGACAGGGATGTCAGCTTTGGCATCAAACAGATCGTCCAGTACCGGAATCTCTGCGTTGTCGTCATCGGCAGACGACGAGCTATCCAGCACGCGTTGCAGTGCTTCGAGTTCGGCGAGAAGATCTTTGGGGTCTTCCTTGTTGGTCATCAGCTCATTCTCATGTCTTGGTGCGTTACCGGGTAACCCCGGTCTTTCAAAAACCGAAAGTGCTGTCGAGTGTAGTCCAGTACTCCGTCATTCTGAACCACTATTTCTACTAAGCGTTCAAAGCGGCTGAAAAAGGCCGGTAATTCACTGCACAGATTGATCATCACGTCATGATGGTGACCGGGATCGCTTTGCCAACTGATGCTGACAGGGCAGTCGACGGGGGCGTCGCTGGCCGTTAACAGGGCATGTGGAACGAAGGCATCGCGGCGGAACTGCCACATGTATTCGTCCAGTTGGCGGGCGTCGGCTTCGTTATTTACCTGACACAGCACTCGGTGACCTTTACCGCGCACCTGCTCGATCAGGCGACAAGCAAAGTACCATTGGTCTTGTTGGGCCTGGCCAGCCAGGATGTAAAAGTCGGCGCGGGTCATGACATTAACCGGTAACTCGGCGAAAACGGTGACATCTTACGTCGATTTCCGTGTGCAGTGAATCCATCGCCAGGAGTTTCTCGGCGCGTTCTGGGCTCACTTTCCAGCGGTGCGGGGTCATGTTGAACAGGGCGGTCAGCTCGTCGCCGCCAGCAATGGTGGCTTCATAATGGTGGGTGGTTTCCTCCACGCATTCAAAGCCAGCGCTTGCCATGGTCTCAATCGGGGAGAAGCCCTCGTTGCGTACGTCGTCGTAAACTACTTCACGTAACTGCATGAGATGGCGTGGGCCGGTATTCACGGTAATGATTTCACCGTCTGGCGCCAGCACATGATCGAGGCCGGGCGTCATCAGGGGCGTAAACAGAGACACTACACGCTGGATGCTGAGTGCAGGCACAGGTGGCCGAGCGCCACTGGCCACGAGCCAGCGGATGTCTTTGCTGCGACGGCAGGCGCCCTTAATAGCCTCGCGCGAGATATCCAGCCCAATCACATCGGCGTCGGGCAAGTGCGCTTTCAGGCGCTGGGTGTAATAGCCCTCACCACAGCCGATATCCAGAATGGAATCGGTAGGGGAGGCCAGAGTCACCATGGCATTGAGCGCATCGGAGATCGGCTGATACACGCCGGAATCGAGAAACTGCGTGCGTGCGCGCACCATGTCGGTGTCGTCGCCCGGGTTTTTCGATTTCTTCTGATTCACTAGCAGCAGGTTGATGTACCCCTGCTTAGCGCGGTCATAACTGTGGCGATCCGGACACTGCCACTGATTGCCGTGAGCAGTCAGTGGCTGGTCGCATTTGGGGCAGGCGAGATCCGTCATCAGGCCAGCAGTTCTACCAGCATGGCTTCGTAGATGTCGGTCAGGGTGTTGAGGTCGTCGGCGCTGACGTGCTCATTCACCTGATGGATGGTGGCGTTAATGGGGCCAAGCTCGACCACTTGCGCTCCTGTCGGCGCGATAAAGCGACCGTCGGACGTACCGCCGGAGGTCGACAGTTCAGTGTCACGGCCGGTGACGTCTTTAATGGCTTTCACGGCGGCTTCTACTAAGGCGCCTTTGTCGGTCAGAAACGGTTGGCCGCTCAGTTTCCAGTCGATGTCGTATTCAAGACCGTGCTTGTTGAGGATGGCTTCGGTGCGTTCTTGCAGGATCTCCGCCGTCAGTTCCGTCGAGAAGCGGAAGTTGAAGACTACCTCACACGTCCCCGGGATCACGTTGGTCGCGCCGGTACCGGCGTTGTTGTTGGAAATCTGGAAGCTGGTCGCCGGGAAGAAGTCGTTGCCGTCGTCCCACTTTTCAGCGGCCAGTTCGGCCAACGCCGGTGCGGCGATATGTACCGGGTTCTTCGCCAGATGCGGGTAGGCCACGTGGCCTTGCTTACCTTTCACTGTGAGTACGCAACCGAGTGAGCCGCGACGGCCGTTTTTGATCACGTCGCCCACGAGTGTTGTTGACGATGGCTCGCCCACGACGCACATGTCGATTTTTTCGTTACGGGCTTCCAGCGTCTCAACGACTTTCACCGTACCGTTGTGGGCTGGGCCTTCTTCATCGGAGGTAATCAGATAGGCGATGGAGCCCTTGTGGTTCGGGTGTTTAGCGACAAAACGTTCGGTCGCTACGATAAAGGCAGCCAGTGAGCCTTTCATGTCGGCGGCACCACGACCGTGCAGCATGCCGTCGATGATTTTCGGTTCAAACGGCGGGTTGTCCCAGTTTTCTTCCGGGCCAGTCGGTACCACATCGGTGTGACCCGCAAAGCAGACCAGTGGCTGGCTGTCGCCCTTGCGCGACCAGAAGTTATCGGTGTCGCCAAAGCGCAGTGGCTCGTTGGTAAAGCCAATGGCCGCGAGGCGCTCCATCATTAATGGCTGGCAGCCTTCGTCTTCTGGGGTCACGGATGGGCGTGCAATCAGGTCAGCGGCCAACTGCAGAGTAGGAGTCAAAGTCATAACACCGGTCTTAATCTTGTGAATTACTGCGCAAATCATACCACAGGGCACCTTATTGCGGTCGCCTGCAACTTGCGATGTGGCCGGTGCGGTCATACCATGAGGTTAGATAACTGATTGGTTTTACGGGAAAAATTATGACCTCACACCTGACCCCTGCACAGCTACAGACCGTTCTTGATGAAGCGGATCTGCTGAAAACCCCCGAGCAGGTGGAGGCCGCCCTCGACAAACTGGCCGCTGACATCACTGAGCGCATGAAAGACAGCATGCCAGTCGTATACTCCATCATGAACGGTGGTCTGGTCGTTGCGGGGCAGTTGTTAACGCGACTGAACTTCCCACTAGAGCAGGGCTACATGCACGCCACCCGCTATCGCGGTGAGGTCACGGCCCAGACCGAACTGCAATGGCAGGCACTGCCATCTGTTCCAATGGAAGGTCGTTCGGTGCTGATCATTGATGACATCTTTGACGAAGGCTACACCCTGCAAGCGGTCACTGAGGCCTGCAAAGCTCAGGGTGCTACCGAGGTGGTGACCGCCGTGCTGGTAGACAAAAAGCATAACCGCAAAGCTCCGGGCATGAGCGTTGATTTTGCCGGCCTGGAAGTCGAAGACCGTTACGTGTTCGGGTACGGCATGGATTACCGCGGCTACTGGCGCAACGCGCCGGGCATCTACGCCGTCAAGGGCCTGTAAACATAACGTGCGGTTATAAAGGGCGCCTCAGGGCGCCTTTTTTTGTTTAAAAATTCTTTCCAGCAAGCCCAATGTTGTCGGCTACACTGATTAGTCAGAGGTGGCCAATTTTATGAATGTTCAATTTATCAATCCCTTTATTGAGACGATTGACAACATCCTGGCGACAATGGCGTCGATGACTTGCGAGCACGGGAAACCCTACCTGAAAGAAGGGGACAAACCGTTAGGCGCTGTTACAGGGGTGATACCTATGTCGGGCGAGGCGGTGGAAGGCTCGCTGGCGATCAGCTTTAACGAAAACACCATTGTGAAGATTAGCAGCAGCATGCTGGGCGAAGAGATCACCGAGCTGAACGATACCTGCAAGGATCTTACTGGTGAATTGACCAACATGCTGTCGGGTGGTGCGCGCAAGTTATTGTGGGAAGGCGGTTTCAACTTCGAAATGGCGACCCCCACCATGATCAGTGGTGAAGACCCCATTAAGCACTTTGTCGATGCGCCTGTGGTGGTCATCCCTTTTGATACCAAAGTCGGTTCATTCTTTATTGAGGTGGCATTGTCGACGCGCCTGAAGCGCGCTCAGGTCGGCGAGCTCAACTGATCTACAACCTACGAAATCTATCGGAGCCGTGCTGTCTGACGGCTCTTTCTTTGACCTTCTCTCTATGACTTACGGCCATGGCATCTTTCCATGAACGTCTTCCATCACGCTTGTCTGCCATCACGTCGCTGAGCAATGTCGGAACCGAGCTGGAACAGTACCCGAACAAACTGTTCCAGCAGGATGAATCGCTCGCTGAATATACTCCTTGTGTTGACCTCCTGAGTGCGTATTATGACGATTCGTCAAAAATGACGGATCGTCAAAATGAAATCAGTATTATCGCTTTTGTCTGGTGTTGCAGCCTATCTTGGGCAACGACTGGAACAAAAGCTCAGACATCTTCAATGTCCGCTGCGGCGCTTGATGGGATTCCTGATGGGAAGCTCAGAGTCGTTCGCGTGCCCAAATGGCATGTTGATGGTCAGTCACAGTAATGACCTGAGTGCAGGGAGCAGTTCAATCAAAGACTTGCCCTCCAGCGCCGTTGTGCGGAGCCCTCGTCAGGAAGAAAAGTGGCAGGCACGTGAACAGCATCTGCTGGACCTCACTCAGACCCTGATTGATGAGCATGGGTTTGCTCAGTTTAATATGGACCGTTTGGTGAAGGTCAGTGATGTGTCGAAGGGCACCATCTACAACCACTTTTCCGGT
>JAYYHP010000241.1:0-3890 GCA_036148335.1 Pseudomonadota bacterium | reverse complement strand
AACGAAAAAGCGGTCAGGGGTACCAGGGCTTTGTCTGTGATTTTTCAGCGGACGTCACCCTCGAAGACGACCTGCTGCGTCGTGACCTCACCATCAACGCCATGGCAGAAACCGACGACGGTGAGATCATCGACCCTTACGGTGGTCAGCAGGACCTGAACGATCGCCTGTTGCGTCATGTTTCTCCCGCCTTTGCTGAAGATCCACTGCGAGTCTTGCGTGTCGCGCGCTTCGCGGCCCGCTTTGCCGACCAGGGTTTTACTGTTGCCGAAGAAACGCAGGCACTGATGCGACAGATGGTCAGCAACGGTGAACTCGAGCATCTAGTGGCCGAACGCGTCTGGAATGAAACTCAACGCGCCCTCGGCGAAGACCACCCAGAAGTCTATTTTCAGATCTTACGTGACTGTGGCGCCCTGGCCGTCTGGTTTCCTGAGCTGGATGCCCTCTTTGGCGTGCCCCAGCCTGAAAAGCATCACCCCGAAATCGACACCGGCGTTCATGCCCTGATGAGCCTGCAGGCCGCTGCACGCCTGAGTGACGATATCAGCGTGCGCTGGGCCAGTCTGATTCATGATCTGGGCAAAGGGTTGACCCCACCCGAGCAGTGGCCACGGCACATCGCCCACGAAACCCGTGGCATCGCCCCCGCCAAAGCGCTAGGCAAACGCCTGAAAGCCCCTAACGATGCAACGACCCTAGCCATCATTGCCAGTGAGTTCCACACCCATATCCATCGCGCCTTTGAGCTGCGGCCAGAAACGTTGATGAAAGTATTTAACCGCGTGGATGTGTGGCGACGCCGTCCACGCTTTGAAGCGTTTTTGCAGGTATGTACTGCCGATGCTCAGGGACGAACTGGCTATGAGCAACGCCCCTACCCTCAAGCCGATTATTGTCGAGAGGCATTAACAGTGGCGGAGCAGATCACCGCCCGGGACATGATAGCGCAGGGTATTACCGGGGCAGACATTGGCCCGGCACTGGAGCAGGCCAGAATCAGCGCGTTAACGCACTGGAAGAAACAGCAGCCAGCGCCTGAGTCACCTCAGTAGAAAGCGCCTGTGGTTCCACACCGGCAATCTCCGTTGGCTGCAAAGGTTGATCACTGACTCCCGGCCAGTACGACTGAATAGGCGCACCCGTGCCGGGACACACCGCCTCTGGCCAGAGGTCAAGCAAAGGACGGACGACAAAGGCAAAACGCTTTACGTCGTCCCTTGGCAGAACAATGCCATCGACGTTACCACTGCGTTGGTCAACCATCAGAATATCCAGATCCAGATGGCGCGATGAGTATTTAATCGCATCGTCTGGGCGCCCAAAGTCGCGCTCAATCTGTTTGCAGACCTGACTTAACTCGGCCACGCCCAGATCGGTCTCAATGACCACCACCAGATTAATAAAATCAGGGCCATCAAACCCCATCGCAGGCGAGCGATAACACGGAGACACCGCCAGTACACTGAAGGTCTCCCGCAGATGCGCCAGCCCCGCTGGTAAGTCTTTTTCTGGTGCCAGGTTGGCCCCGACTCCCAGCCATACTAGCGCCATCAGAAACCGCCGCGCTCAATCGACAAACCCACCGCACGCGCCTGCGGCACCACTGCGGGTTTTTCGACATCAATTTTCAGCCATGGCATGCCGAATTCTTTCAGCAGCGCTTCGGCCAGCCGTTCCAGCAACGACTCCAGCAACTGGAAGTGCTGCTCACGAACAAAACGTTCGATGTACTCGGTCACGGCCTGATAATCCAGTGCGTGCATCAGGTCATCGGTTTGCGCGGCCACACGGATGTCCCAGGCCATTTCCAGATCAAACACCAGCGGCTGGCGTACCTGTTTTTCCCAGTCGTAAACACCAATCACGGCATCGACTTTCAGCTGGCGAATAAAGACTTTATCCATGAGCATCGACCGCCGTTAATTCCGTCATTGGCCAGCGCGGTACGCACGACACCGCCAACTCGCTGGATTCACCTGCCAACAGGCGTTGCGCGCCGGCATACGCAATCATGGCACCGTTGTCGGTACAGAGTTCCGGACGCGGATAGAAGACCTGCCCGTTCATGCCCTCGGCGGTGTCACGGAGTTTTTCCCGCAGTGAGCGGTTGGCACCGACACCCCCGGCAATAATCAAACGATTGACGCCAGTTTGCTTCATGGCACGTTTGCATTTAATGGCCAGAGTATCGACCACGGCGGCCTGAAATCCGGCCGAAATATCACGCTTATCCTGCTCGCTAAGAACACCATCGACAGCGCAATTAAGAATCGTCGTGCGGGTAAAGGTTTTCAGGCCGCTGAAACTAAAATCGAGACCCGGACGGTCGGTCATGGGGCGAGGGAATGCAAAGCGTGTGGCATCGCCTTCGTCGGCCAGTTTGCTTAACGCCGGACCACCGGGGTAAGGCAGACCCATCATTTTCGCGGCTTTATCAAACGCTTCACCGGCGGCGTCATCCAGCGATTCGCCGAGCAACTCGTACTCGCCGATGGCTGCGACTTTCACCAGCTGGGTATGACCACCAGACACCAACAGGGCAATAAATGGGAACTCCGGGGCCTCGTCTTCCAGCATGGGCGCCAGTAAGTGACCTTCCATATGATGGACACCCACTGCAGGTTTTTGCAGCGACCAGGCCAGTGTGCGTCCCAGACAGGCACCCACTAATAAGGCGCCGACAAGGCCTGGGCCACGGGTGTAGGCAATGCCGTCGAGTTGCTCCAGTGTCATACCGGCTTCGTCCATGACTTCACGAATCAGGGGTAAGCCCTTACGAATATGGTCCCGCGATGCCAGCTCAGGCACCACGCCGCCGTATTCTGCGTGCACCGCGATTTGTGAATAGACACGGTGCGACAACAGACCTCGGTCTGTGTCGTATAACGCCACCCCTGTCTCATCACAGGAAGTCTCAAGCCCCAACACCAGCATAACGGCCCTCTTCATCAACAGCACCGCGCCTGACTGCGCGGTCACAAGCGCGCATAATACTGCGCCCGACCGGGCCATGCCAGTGCGACGAAATCCCCCTTTGCATTCTCAATTCAAAGCCTTTAGAATGCCCGCCCTCTGACTGGGGCCGTGATTCCCCACTATACCTAATTGACTAACATGTAGGTGATTGGATGCCAGCTGTAAAAGTTAAAGAAAACGAACCGTTTGACGTGGCACTGCGTCGTTTCAAGCGTTCATGTGAAAAAGCCGGTGTACTGTCTGAAGTACGTCGTCGTGAGCACTACGAGAAGCCAACCTGGGTTCGCAAGCGTAAAGCTGCTGCGGCTGTTAAGCGCCACCTGAAGAAGGTACAGCGCGAACAGCGTAAGATGACTCGCCTGTACTAATACAGCGACATCTGACGAGGACTGTCTGAAATGAGCCTGACCGCGACCATTAAAGACGCTGTGAAAGCAGCCATGCGTGCCAAACAAACAGAGCGACTGAGCACTTTGCGTTTGATTACCGCAGAATTTAAAAAGGTTGAAGTCGACGAGCGCATCGAAGTTGATGATGCTCGCGCTCTGCAGATCCTCGACAAAATGTGTAAGCAACGCCGCGACTCCATCCAGCAGTATTCGGATGCAGGGCGTGAGGAACTGGCCGCCGCCGAGCAGGCAGAAATCGACGTTATTGCCGAATTTCTTCCGGAAGCACTCAGCGAAGACGAGCTCGCCACCATGGTGGCTGATGCAATCGCACAGTCCGGTGCCACTGGCATGCAGGACATGGGTAAAGTGATGGGCATCCTCAAACCTAAAGTGCAGGGTCGTGCCGACATGGCACAGATCAGCCAGCTGGTGAAATCACAGCTCTGATTCGTCCCCGTGACTCACAGGCCGTTGCCGCAAAGCGCCAAGAACTCCGGTTGTTGGCGCTTTTCTTGTTTC
>JAYYHP010000240.1:0-4839 GCA_036148335.1 Pseudomonadota bacterium | reverse complement strand
GAGCGTGAATCAGGTGAAGAGCAATCTGATGGTCTTCCTGCGCCCGACCATTGTCAGCGACAGCGGTGTGGCACGCACACTGACAGAAGAGAAGTTTAATGGCCTTTGGGAGTTCACCTTATCTGAGGACTTGGGTGCCGATGATACAGATACTCGCATGGAACGCCTGTTTAAAGGGTTTCCGGACTACCGTTAATTGAATGAAGAGGCGGGCATGATTGCTCGTCTCTCTTGCCCGTCATTTTAGCTATTTATTTAGCCGTCTATTTAGCTGTCTATTTAGCTGTCTATTTAGCTGTCTCTCATCCGTAACCGTCAGCGATCCCGGTACTTCCTAACTATCGGCGAATGCCGTTAGTCCGTGGCAACAGCCATTAGTTATGCACGCCTGCCAAAGTCAGGGGGGCGATTCCGGCTTCCGTCATCAGATCGCATAAGCCGATCAAAGGCAGTCCGATCAGGCTGTTACTATCTCGCCCTTCCAGTGCACTGAACAGGGTGATGCCTAGCCCCTCGACTTTGAAGCTACCTGCGCAGTCTAACGGCTGTTCAATGTTCAGATACTGGATTAATTGTTCATCCGGTAGCGACCGGAAGTGAACGTTAAACGGTTCTACCAGAGACCAGCATTGTCCATCCGGAGCAAGCAGAGCGAGGCCGGTGAGAAACTCAATGCGTTTGCCTTGCACACGTTTCAGTTGCGCCAGTGCATTTTCGTGGGTGTGTGGCTTACCAACAATATGACCGTCGGTGATGCAGCATTGATCGCTGCCAATGATCCAGTGCTGCGGATAGGAGCCTCGCAATGCGTGCGCTTTAGCAACGGCAAGACGCTCGACGTAGTCGCGGGGAGATTCATCGGCTTTGGGTGTTTCGTCAATGTCAGGTGAGGCCTGAATGAACGGCAACTTCAGTCGTTCCAGCAAGGCAGCGCGATAACGTGAGCTGGAGGCTAGCAATAAGGGTAAGGAAGAAGCGTCAGGCGAGCTGGATGCCATTTGTGATGGTGAACCAGAAGGAGTGTTATCTGCCATAGTAGACCCTTAGTGACGACCGGGGTTGGATTGCGTGCACAAAAAAGGGAGCCAGGCTCCCTTCTTTGCGATTAAGCCTTGCTCCCGCTGATTTGGCTGTGCGAACACAGCGAAACGAGGGCAGGCTTAACTGGACTGATTACTTAGCGAAGTTTTCGTTCGCGAAGTCCCAGTTAACCAGTGCCCAGAAACCTTTCAGGTAGTCTGGACGAACGTTGCGGTAGTCGATGTAGTAAGCGTGTTCCCACAGGTCAACAGTGATCAGTGGCGTCAGGCCTTCAGTGATCGGAGTCGCAGCGTTAGACGTGTTAACGATGTCCAGAGAACCGTCGGCTTTCTTAACCAGCCAGGTCCAGCTGGAACCGAAGTTGTTGACAGCGCTGTCGTTAAACTTCGCCTGGAACTCTTCGAAAGAACCGAATGCCGCGTTGATCGCGTCAGCCACTGCACCAGTTGGAGCGCCACCGCCGTTTGGAGACAGGCTGTTCCAGTAGAAGGTGTGGTTCCAGATTTGAGCAGCGTTGTTGAATACCCCGCCTGAAGAAGTCTTGATGATGTCTTCCAGGCTCTTGCCTTCAAACTCAGTACCGCCAACCAGACCATTCAGTTTCTGAACGTAGGTGTTGTGGTGTTTGCCGTGGTGAAACTCCAGAGTTTCTGCAGAAATGTGGGGTTCCAGTGCATTTTTCTCGTAAGGCAGTGCTGGTAATTCGAATGCCATGGTCTCTCTCCGTAGTCAGGTTGGTTGCCGGTTAGGCGATGATGTTATGAATCCATCAATATGGGGGCGTGTAGCAGAACTTCAACCCCGCCGATGTTGTGCGATGATCATACCATTGCGCTGATAAGCTTCGCTACGCTGGTATAACCTCCCGGAATTTAAGGTTTTTCTGAAAGGCCGCAAGTCAGGGGCCCGAATACGCCAACTGCGGACATTTCCCGTCATGGGAGGTTCCCACTGTGCCTGAGTTTGCGGTATGTTGTGGGGCGTTGAGGTCAGTCAGCCCAAGACGCAACGGGCAATGTGAGCAATCGACTGACACATCAGGAATTTTACGAAGGTATGGCTATGAAACCCACAGAGGAAGAAATCGCTCAGCGTCAGCAGCAGCTTCGACGTCAGGCACAGCAACGACTGGCTCAGGCGGGGGCAGCGAAACGCCCGGCGCCCCAGGCTGCCGTTCAGGCAGCACCAGCCCCTACGCCGGTTGCTCCAGCATCTAACGGTGGTTCGAATGCCATGGCGATCATTGCCTTGTTACTGGCGCTTGTGGCCGCCGGTGCCGCGGGCTATCTGTTCATGCAGTTGCAAGCCGCCGATCAGAAATTTGCCAATGCTGAGCGTTTGCTGCAGCAACAGGCCAGTGACATTGGTGAGTTGCAGGACAAGTTGTCGATGTCGGGTGAGAACGCCAACCTGTCGGTGGATGCACTTAAAGTCGTGCTGCGCGAGCAGGATCAGGAAATTCGTAAGCTTTGGGACATCGCCAGCAAGCGCAACCGTTCAGACATCGATGCCAATACTGAGAAACTGGGTCAGTTGAACGGTGCCTTGAGTAATGCGTCGGGCGCTAGCAGTGCAGATCTGGTGGCCTTGCGTCAGTCTCAGGCGGCTGCGGCGAAAACTCAGGCCGCGCTACAGCGTGATCTTGATGCGTTGGAAGCGGCGGTGGCTGGCATGCCGGGTCAACTCGAATTGGCCATTGCCCAGAACAAAGAAACCATCGACCTGCTCGATGCCAGCGTTGCGTCTCTGCGTGAGTCCGTCGAGGGCATGGGTAGCGGCAGCGGTGGCGGTGCCAGTTATGGAGAACTGGCCAACATGAAACTGGAGATTGAAGACATTCAGATTCGTCTGGATCGTATTCAAAACGCCATGGCAGGACGATGAGCCTGCCGCCGGACTGGTTGGCTGCCCTCGAGCAGCCGCAGTTGTCAGTCACGTCCCCTTATACGTTGCGCCTGTCACTGGCGCGCTTACTACGTACCGAAGATCGCGCTCGTGTGGCACTGCTGGCCGGCTTGAGAGCGGATACACCGGGCACGGCGTTTCTCGCCGCGTACCAAGTCGCTATGCGCTTTGTTGATCCGGATCTGGCGCCAGAACAGTGGGCAGCCTTTTGCGTCTCGGAAAAAGGCCTACGCTCGTTGTCGTCCATGGCAACGACCTTGACTCATGACACCTTAAACGGCCTTAAGAGCCATGCACTGCTGGCAGGGCATGGGGTGGACTGGTTGTACGTAGTGGCTCGTCTCTCTGTTCCTGTGTCGGATGCTGTGCCTGTGTCGGGTTCTGAATCTGACCTGGGCAGCCAGTCCGACAAAGATGCAGTGTTGACCTGTGTTCGGGTGGCTCCAACCAGTGATGGCATTGAGCTGATATCTTCTTCCGGTCGTCAGCCGTTTGTGCCTGATGTGCCGCATGCGGCCGTTCGTTTCCAGTCCGTTGCGATCGATCCGGGCTATCGGGTTGACGAGGCTCATCCTCGTCTTAACCGACCGTTTCGTTATCACGAAGATATGCTCGTGCTGATCGCGTTATCGGGTTGGGTGATTCGTCAGCTGCCTGCGGCATCTGTGAACCCTCAGTTACAAGCGTCGTTGGCTCAAGTCGTTGCGGACTATCGTCCCGAGTCGTTGGGATACGATCTGGCGGATTTGGATAACTTTGAACAGTTAGCGGCGCAACTGGTTCAAGTCTCTACCGCCTTGTCTGGCGCTGCTGCGCAGCAATGGCAGAGAGATAAAACACTGCTGATGATGGGGCAGCCGGCGCGTGAGGCATTACGCCAGCGGTTTAGCGCGGGTTAATACTGACGTTAATGCCCGGGTTAACGCCGGGGCCGGTGCCGAGTTTCGGTATGGCATTACCGCTTTGTAATGTGGGTACGGCAACAGCGGGGCGGGTCTGTGTGTCGTTGGTCAGATCATCGGCCTCGACGGCACCAGACATGAGCTCCGCGGATATTCCTTGGCCTTCAGCGTCGATATCGCCACTGGCGTCGCCCGCCAGAGACGCAGTCTCAATGCGATGGTGCTCGAGCTCGGCATTGCGCATGCGTGGGAACTGAATGCTCTGTGAGGTGGTGCGCTCATAGCGCAGGGCATGACTGTAGTCGTAGTGATGCGTACGAGTACGCGCCTCATCAATGGCGGCATCAAGATCACTGGAGTAGTAGTCGTCCTGAGCGTGGCGGTAGTCTTTCTCGGTTTTGGCATAGCCTCCCGCGAGGCTCAATGGCGATGCCAGCGCCGATGCGAGGCAGCAGGCTAAAGCGCCTGCTCGCAATGCAGTCAGAAAGATCATGCGGCTATCCTTAGCGGGTTGGTCGTACGGTGGCCGTAACATCACCTACCGAGCGAACCCGGCGTGCAACCATTTCTCCAGACGGGGTCTGGGCACGGATCTCTTCAGAATAAAATTCGCGAGGTTTGCGAACTTCTTCCGGTGTTTCTGGCTGAACGGATTCATCCGTCTCAACGGTATCCTCGTCTTTACTTACGCGTCCCAGTGCAGCGCGTCGCGATGGACGATTCACTTCGTCGGCGGCTTGGGTGCCGGCGGCGGTAGGGCCCATGGCGCCTTCAACGACGAGATTATTCATCTCGGTATTGAGCAGCTTAGGCAATGGAAAACTTTTGCTAGTTGTGCGGTTGTACCACTCATAACCGACGTATTCGGTCTGCACCGGAAAGCGACGTGCGGCATCAACAGCCACGTCAATTTCGGATGACTGGTACGCTTGCTGAGCAGCCTCCTGATTAAGACTATCAGCGGCAAAGACCGGCACCGTGATGGTGGCCG
>JAYYHP010000239.1:0-5082 GCA_036148335.1 Pseudomonadota bacterium | reverse complement strand
CCATCCCGGCAGCGACATTCCCTCTGCACTTAGTTCAATATCATCGGGCTCTGGTTGCTTCTCTTTGTCGCGATAGGGCAGTGACAGGTTTTCTCGGCTAACGGCCGTTAGATAGGCCTGCTGCTTCTCTTGAATGACTTTGTTTCTCTCGAGATAGGCCTTCCACTCATTATCAGCACTCTCTGCTTGGATGCGCGCTGTTACCTGATGGCCGCTCAGTACCCAGGCACTGGCGTTGTTGCCACCAAATCCTTTGCTGTTGATAAACGCCAGGTCGATGTCTCTGGGGTCAACTGAGGTGTGTGCGAGTGGGATGTTTAGCCGCTCCTGGTGCACATCGGCCGCAATAGCAGAAGCGGTAGTAATGCCGGGCAATATGCCATGCGTCCAGCTGCCGAGTGTCATTAACAGTTGATCGGCAGAGGCGGCAGAGATGGAATGCCCCAGATGGGCTTTTATCGCACACACCGGCCAATCAGTCAGGTCAAAGGCGTTGGCGAGGCGGTTGAGCATGTCGGATTCGGTGGTGCGGTTTTGTGGTGTGCTGCTGCCGTGGGCCTGCACAAAGCTGTGTTTCAGAGCGTCTTTCCCGAGGACACGCTGGGCGCTGGCCATGGCCTTGCCCATGGTGATGTAGTTGCCAATGCCGGGAGCCGAGATGGATTTTTTGTAACCATCGGCATGGATAAATACGTCGCCAACCCCGCCAAGAATATTCAGGCCGAGTTCCAGCGCGGTGTCGCGCGAGGCCAGCACAAAGCACTGGGCGGATTCTGCCAGCGTAAACCCAACGTTATCGGCAAAGGGACGTGAGGCGCTGCGATAGTCAGGCTGGGAGTTGGCAGTGGTCAAAGCGCCTGGTTCCGTGTCTGTTTGCTGGCCCGAAGAGCAACCTTGCAACGCTTGCAGCCGCTCCTCTGTGGCCAGCGCGCCCATGGCGTTGAAGCCCTCGACGATGCCGGCAAGTAGCGGTGCCTCGCTGTTGCCCACGAGTACGAGTTTACGTCGACCGCTGCGAATGTCGTCGAGTCCCATGCGCAGGTTGTAAAGAAAGCTGGCGCAGGCGCCGTTATTACTGCCGGTACTGCCCGCATTGCCGAGCAGGTAGGCGTTGATAAAGTCGGCGGGCATGGTCGATATGCCCATGGGTAGCTGCCGCGAGGTATTACGCTGGCCGAGTAACGGCGCGCATAGCATGCCGCCAAAGCCTTCCATGTCGAGTTGGCCAGCGGTTGACCCCATGTACACCGCGATGTCGTCGGGCGCCAGATGCTGCTTGAGTTCATCGGCGTTCATACCAAGGTTCCCCAAGGCGTCCGCCGCCGCGTACAGCGCCATTTGTAAGCCACGCGGATGGTGCTTGGATTTGTACAGGCTCCCCGGATGAAACCCTTGTGGTAGTTGTCCGGCACTTTGCACTGCACAGCGCTTATATGTGACTTGATACGTATTTATACCGTTATCTTGTTTTGGGCTTGTCTCAAGTGAATTCCCGGTGTCGCGAGTAGGCTGAGGAGCGGTGGACCCAGTAGGAGGGCAAGGGTTTGAGATCGTCAGGCTTGGGTTATTCAACTCTGGGTTATTCAGGTCTGGCGTGTTCAGGTCTGGCGTACGGTCGCTCGAGCGCAATTCTTGATCGCCAGATTCAGTCACGGGCTGATGAAAAACCATCGCTTCCGGCGACCAGCCTCGAACGGCGTGCGTATCGTCGTCCCAGGCTCGCACCAAAGTGCCATTGAGGTTGGCTTCATCGTTGGCATTGCCCGTTAGAGTTGCGAGTGCGGCCTTGGTACTCGCTTGTAGCTCAGCGGGAAGGGCATCGTACACCACACGCAAAAACGCCTGATGATCGGAGCTGCGACCGGCTGGGTTGATGCCACCGGCCGAGGCAATAATGACGCTGGTAGGGTCGAGTCGATCGTTCTGTCGTGCTGACGGTGTATCTGCTTTGCGGTTCATTGTCGGGCTCCGGCGTAAACGCATGGCGGTTATCGCGCGTTAAGTGCGTACTTTGACTGTCTGTTCTTCAGTGTTCTTCAAATAAAGAGGCCGCTGCCCTCTGGAGGCAGCAGCGATTGAGCGTGCCAGCACAGTGTGAGCGCGATCCATGTTTGCAAATAGAATGAAAAAGACACATGGTGGTATTTTAAAGTCGTGATGATGCTGGGAGGCTCATGTGCATGTGTCGTTATTGATGTTGGATTCGATGCTGGCGTCGAGTCTCGCAATGCCTGCCGAGATGTTGTCGGCAGCGGCGTTGGCGTGGCGGGTAAGGCATAAGCGTTCGCACGCGCATTCCTCTACTGACGCCCACACGCATGGTCAAACCAGCGCTCTGGTGCTGGATTGGGTGGCCACGGACGACACCACACCGTCCAGCCTCGGTGAGACGCCGTCCAGTCTTGGTGCGACGCCGCTGAACCCTACCAGCGTTCTTTCGGCCATCGAGCACACCGATCTCATCATTGTCCCGGCGTTATGGCGTAACCCGCTGCACCGTCATCCTGCGAAGCAAGTGTTACTCGATTGGTTGAATGACCAACACGAGCAAGGCGCCTGCATCATGGCCATGGGCACCGGCGTGTGGCTGCCAGCGCAGGCGGGTTTGTTGAGTCATCAGGCGGCGACTACGCATTGGCATGCTCTGAGGGAGTTTGAAGCGGATTTTCCGGCGGTACGTGTTCATGCCAAGCATTACCTGACCCAGGCCGGGCGGGTGTTTTGTGCGGCGAGTATTAACTCTGGTGCAGACCTGATGATCCACCTGATTGGTCAGTTCTTTAATGCGGCAACGGCGGCCTTTGTTGAGCAGCAGTTTTCGCCCGAGGCACGGATGGCGTTTGAAAAGCGTGTCTATCACGAAGGCGCGCCTTCGCACGCGGATGAGAGCATCGCATTGGCTCAAGGCTGGTTACATCAGCATTGGCAGCAACCGTTGCAAGCGGAAGAGCTACAGCGGGTGTCGGGGTTGGGGCAGCGACAGCTGAATCGACGCTTTCGCGAGGCAACGGGTGTTACTCCCGTGCAGTATTTAATGCGTTTACGTTGTCTGTATGCCAAGGAGTGGTTGAAAAGCAGCAATATGACGGTGGCCGAGATCGCGCAGTTGTGCGGATTTGCCGATGCCAGTCACTGTGGGCGGGTGTTTCGTCAATGGCACGACTGCGCGCCTGGGCAGTATCGTCAGCGGGTGCGAGCCAAGCTCTTTGAGCCTACCGCTGATCGGGATAATTCTGCCTTTTAACCGGTCAATCCGGCCAGTCAGATGACTAAGGTTACTAGAGAGTACTTCTACCGGGCCAAACGGTGGTGTTCACGCTGATTTCGACTAACCTAGAGTTACATTGACGGGTCATTCGAAGCACATCGGAGAAAGCGATGTCGGTCACGATGGATACGGACTTACTCGAGCTGAAAGCAGGCGCACTGGATACGCTGCTTGAACGGCAGGATATTGGCATTGCGGTGCTGGATGTCGATTTGCGCTACCGCAGTATCAATTCCATTCTTGCACGGTTTAACGGCCTCTCCCCAGAAGACCATCTGGGCAAAACGCCCGCCGACGTCCTGCCCGGGTTGGCGCCCATCGTGCTGCCCATGTTGCGCCAGGTGCTCGACACCGGCGAAGGACTGCACGATCTCGACATTACCGGCGATACCCCCAGCCTCAATGATCAGCCAAGCCACTGGCAGGCATCCTACTTGCCCGTTCGGGGCACCAGTGGCGATACCATCGGAATACTTGCGCTTGCCGTCAACCGCACCCTCGAATACGAGTTAGAAAAAGCACAGGAAGAATCCTACGAGCTGGTCAGTCGTATTCTGGATGGCCTGTTTACCTTCGTGGGCATTCTCAGCCCGGATGGCGTGATGCTGGATGCCAACCGATCTCCCCTTGAAGCCGCAGGCATTGAGTTAGCTGATGTCGTCGGTAAGCGTTTTTGGGATTGCTTCTGGTGGAATTATTCGCCGGACATTCAGAGCCGTCTGAAAAAAGCCGTGATCGAAGCCGGGGCCGGTAAAGTGGTGCGTTACGACGTTGCCGTGCGCGCGATTGGCGATACCCGTATGACCATCGACTTTATGCTGGCGCCGCTGATGGATGAGCACGGCGTGGTGACTCACCTGATTGCCTCTGGCAACGATGTTACCCAACGCAAAGCCCGCGAAACGGATCTTATGTACAGCGAAGAGCGCTTTCGGCGTGTATTCGATTCTACGGCCGATGGCTTGCTGATGATTGATGAGGACGGTCGCATCCTGCTGGCTAACCAGAGCCTGGCTCGCATGTTTGGTTACACCCTGAGCGATATCTACGATTGTCGGCTGGAAGATCTCGTCCCTGAAAATATTCGCTCTCATCACCGTCGCGAGCGCACGCGCTATCAGATGCAGCCGATTGCGCGGCCCATGGCGCAAATGCGAGAACTGTTTGCCTGTCGAAAAGACGGCACGGAATTTCCGGTAGAAGTCGCGCTTACGCCGTTGCAATTTCCGGAAGGCACCCGCGTGCTGGCGACGGTGGTTGATATTTCGGTGCAAAAGAAAATTCAGAGCAGCCTGATGAAGGCACTGAAAGAAAAAACCGCGCTGCTTAATGAAGTTCACCATCGGGTAAAAAATAATCTTCAGGTGGTGTCCAGCTTACTGAATTTACAGGCCTGCAACGTGCCCGAAAGCAGTCGCGTGTATTTTCAGGACAGCCAGGACCGTGTGAAAGCCATGGCTCTGATGCATCAGCAACTCTATGAGCAAAAAGCTTACGAGTACATCAATGCGGTGACATACACGCAAGAGCTGTTGAGATTAATTCAGCGTTCGCATTTAGCCGGTGGTGCTCATATCCGAACGGCGCTTATCAATAGTGATGAGGATGTCCGCTTGACCATGGATCAGGCGTTGCCTTTTGGCTTATTAATGAACGAACTGATTACCAATGCACTGAAGCACGCATTTAGCGGTCGAAATTCAGGCCAGGTCAGTATTTCGTTAACGCAAACAAGGCAAGAAACCCAAGTGACCGTTTCAGACGATGGCATTGGCATTCCAGAAGATACCGACTTGGGCAAAACAACCTCTCTC
>JAYYHP010000238.1:0-6957 GCA_036148335.1 Pseudomonadota bacterium | reverse complement strand
TCGAATATCCGCGAGTCACTAAGGTGTTTCAGGATCAAAGTAGCTATGAGTCGGCTTTGGTGGATTACACCTCCGATTCAGCCGTAACGGTGGATTTTGATCGTTCGCAGGTGCTGTTACTGGATATGGGAACCCGGTCAAGCTCGGGCTACAGCGTGTCCGTATCCAATGTTGAAGACGACGATCAGGTCACTGTATTTGTTCAATACGTTGCCCCGGGGAATAATTGCACCGTGACAACGGCGTTGACCCATCCGTGGGCGTTCGTTCAGGTGGATACCACGAAAGATTTGATGCTCAACGAAACCTTCTCATCGCTGGATTGCTAGTCGCGGTCGATATCTGGCTGGGTAGGTCGTCTTGCAGTGTAGTGTTTACCCTTATCGTTTTGGGCTTGGCTTGGCTTGGCTGGCTTGATCCCTCTGGACTTAGTCTTTCTGGGCTTGGCCTTTCTGGGCTTTCTTTCGCTTTGTACGCCGACAATGATGCCCAGCGCCGTTGATGTCGGCCGTTCTTCCCGCCATTTTTCAGATATTTCCTCAGGCTTTACTACAGTCGCCGTCGGTGGCTCTGGTATTATTGGACAAGAGTTATTCAGGAATTCTTCATGTTACGTACGCGTATTAAAATTTGCGGCATTACTCAGGCGATTGATGCCAATGCGGCGGTGGATGCCGGAGCGGATGCTCTGGGTCTGGTGTTTTACCCGCCGAGCCCGCGAGCGGTCTCTGTGGAGCAGGCGGAAGAGGCGGTGGCGGCAGTGCCAGCCTTCGTGTCGGTAACGGCGTTGTTCGTAAATCCCTCCGTGGAGGAGGTGCAAAGCGTAATTGATAACGTTAGAATTGATTTACTCCAATTTCATGGTGATGAAGATGACGACTTCTGTCGGCAATTCAACCGCCCCTACATCAAAGCTCTCCGCGTCCGGCAAGCGTCGGATGTGGTGGCGTCGTGCGTGCGCTTCCCAGGCGCATTGGCGATTCTTCTAGACAGCTACAAGCCCGGCGTTCCCGGGGGTACTGGCGAGACTTTTGACTGGTCGCTGGTCCCTGAAACGCTCCCCAAACCTATAATTCTTGCCGGTGGTCTTGAGCCATCGAACGTTGCTGGCGCGATTCAGCAGGTTCGCCCTTTCGCAGTGGATATCAGCGGTGGGGTAGAAGCAACGAAAGGAATCAAGGATCACGGCAAAATGACTGAGTTCGTGAAAGAGGTATACCGTGTCGATGAACACAACCGATCTTAATCTGGACCTTCCAGATGAACGTGGCCACTTTGGTATTTTTGGTGGACGCTTTGTCTCAGAAACCCTGACGGCTGCACTCGATGAGTTGCAGGCGACTTACGGAAAGTTGCGTGCCGATGCTGGCTTTCAGGCCGAGTTTGATAAAGAACTCGCGCATTACGTCGGCCGCCCATCGCCTTTGTATCTGGCAGAGCGCCTGACCTCCCATTGTGGTGGTGCGCAGATTTATCTGAAGCGTGAAGACCTGAACCATACGGGTGCGCACAAGATTAACAACACCATTGGTCAGGCGTTGCTGGCCAAGTTCATGGGTAAAAAGAAAGTCATCGCCGAAACCGGCGCTGGTCAACACGGTGTGGCATCGGCGACGGTTGCAGCACGTTTTGGACTGGACTGCCGCGTCTTCATGGGGGCAACCGACGTTGAGCGTCAGAAGCTCAATGTGTACCGCATGAAGCTGCTTGGTGCGGAAGTTGAGTCTGTCACCTGCGGCACCAAGACGCTGAAAGATGCCATGAATGAGGCAATGCGTTACTGGGTAACGCACGTGGAAGATACCTTCTACATTATTGGTACGGCAGCGGGTCCACATCCATACCCAATGCTGGTTCGTGACTTCCAGAGCATTATTGGTCGTGAAACTCAGCGTCAGTGTGACGACCAGATTGGCCGTCAGCCGGATGCTGTGGTGGCCTGTGTTGGCGGTGGTTCTAATGCCATTGGCATGTTCTACCCATACGTTAAGCATCCAGAAGTGGCCATGTACGGAGTAGAAGCCGGTGGTCTTGGTTTGCACGGCGATGACCACGCTGCACCTTTAAGCAAGGGGCGTCCGGGGGTTCTGCATGGCAACCGTACTTACCTCATGGAAGATGAGAATGGCCAGATCATGGGCACGCATTCAATTTCGGCGGGTCTTGATTACCCGGGCGTTGGCCCTGAGCACAGCTGGCTGAAAGATGTTGGTCGCGCTCAGTATGTGGCGGCCACCGACGATGAAGCCCTCGATGCCTTCCATAAACTGACCAAGCTCGAAGGCATTATGCCGGCGCTGGAAAGTTCTCACGCCATCGCGTACGCCATGAAATTGGCGTCTACGATGACAAAAGATCAGGTAATCGTCGTAAATCTGTCAGGTCGTGGTGACAAAGACATTCATACGATTGCCCAACTCGACGGCGTTACGGCATAAGCCGGTTCCATCGAGTGTTCCGCTGGGGCGGGGTGCTTACTGATAGTTTGATAAAAATATCAGGAAAACCCCGTACTCATGCGGGAGAGCGGCCAATAATGGCCAGAATTGAAAACTCAGTAAGTTGTGAGCCAGGTCTCACCTTTGTTGAGTTTGCCCGGTTTGAGCAGATGAACGATGTCTTTGTGCCTGCTTTTTGCAGCGCTCTGTGGACACACTCCGGTGTGTCATCGCAGGAGCGAACATAGCAATTGCCTGTTGCCATGAGTCAGGCACCTGAAGGTGTTTGCAGTAAGTGCTCAGGTTTGGAGTGCAAATGGATGTTTCAGCTCATCCACGGAACGAAAGCCAAGTCATTGGCTGGATAGAGATTTAGAGTTACTGACATGACCCGCATTAGTAAAGTATTCGATACCCTGGCCAGTCAGGGAAAAAAAGCATTGATTCCGTACATCACCGCCGGTGATCCAGACAAAGCGACGACCGTCCCTATGATGCACGCATTGGTAGAGGCCGGTGCTGATGCTATTGAGCTGGGGGTTCCTTTCTCTGACCCAATGGCCGACGGTCCAACGATTCAGCTGGCCTGTGAACGGTCGCTGGCGCACGGCACGTCGTTGCGGGATGTATTGGCAATGGTGGCGGAGTTTCGTCAAACCAACCAGCATACTGCCGTTGTTCTGATGGGTTATCTGAACCCGATTGAAGCCATGGGCTACCCGACGTTTGTCGAGTTGGCTTCTGAGGCCGGCGTTGATGGCGTACTTGTGGTGGACATGCCACCCGAAGAAGCGCAAGGCGTGGATTCTATGTTTGAGCAGGCTGGTCTCGATTTTATCTACCTGTTGGCGCCGACCAGTACCGAAGAGCGTATCAAAACCATTGGCAACGTCGGTCGCGGTTACGTGTACTACGTGTCGCTGCGTGGCGTAACAGGATCGGCAGCGATTGATGTCGATGATGTATCCCGCAATCTGGATCGTATCCGCGAACACGTGAAGGCACCATTGTGTGTTGGTTTTGGTATTCAGAATGCCGAAGCCGCCGCCAAGGTATCTGACGTTTGTGATGGTGTAATCGTCGGCAGCGCGCTGGTGAATTGCATCGCCGAGCAGATTGATAACCCAGCGCAAGCCATTGCCGATGTGTCTTCTCTTGCGCGCAGCATGCGTGACGCCATGGATGCATGTGAGGCGCTGGACGCGTAAACTCACGCCAGTGAGTTTTTAACCGACAGGAGTGTGAGCGTCAGTCTCTCTGGCGCTCAATCCCATGCAAGACACCGATACCGGCACCGCCCCCAAACGTTCAGTCAACGAGTGGCTGTCGTACCTCGAATCTATTCATCCTGACGATATTGAACTCGGCCTGGAGCGTGTTGCTCAGGTTGCGGATGTGTTGTCGTGTCGTCGGCCAGCACCTTTGGTCATTCTGGTGGGGGGGACGAACGGCAAAGGGACAACCAGTGCGCTCATCGCCGCCTTGTTACGAGCACAGGGCTTGCGCGTGGGAATGTACAATTCGCCGCACATTCATACCTATCACGAGCGGGTCAGTATCGATGACGTTAGTATCAGCGATGATGACCTGATTGCGTCGTTTGAGGCCATCGAGCAGGGGCGCGGTGAGACTGTCTTAACCTATTTTGAATTCGGTACGCTCGCTGCGTTATGGCATTTCAATCAGTGTGCCCTCGATGCGGTCGTATTAGAAATCGGCCTGGGCGGTCGTTTGGATGCCGTCAATATTGCCGACGCCGACGTGACTGTCGTCACCAGCATTGGGCTGGATCATCAGGATTGGTTGGGCGACACGCTCGAGGCCATTGCGTATGAAAAGTACAGCATTGCCCGGGAAGCTAAGCCCATGATCAGCGGTCAGTGGAATCCGCCTGTCACTGCACGACAGACGTCAGACAATAACGGCGCGCTCTGGTATGGCCGGGGGGAGGCGTTTGATGTGGTGGTTGAAGATAGGATGGCGGAGGAGACGGTAGGGCAACTTCCTTCAGGCCCGGGTGTTACAGTGACCTACCGTAATGTCCGAGGCGATACTGAGCGTGTTTCGGCTCCGTCATTTGCGATTCCGCATCACAATATTGGTACCGCGATTCAGGCGCTGGCAGCGATTGATCGGTTACCGTCGGCGTTGGTGGTGTCTCAGGTCATTGAGCGACTGATGGTGCCGGGGCGCTGGCAGTCGTGGCAGTATCGGCCAGATCAGGCGGATGTTGTGCAGTCTCAGGGTGGTGTGCATTCGCAGACATCACCTTTACAGACAGTCACTTTGGATGTGGCGCATAATCCTCAGGCGGCGGCGTATCTTGCAGAACGCACACCGGTAGTTGATCGGGTGGTGCTGGGGATGCTGCAAGATAAAGACGTGGCCGGGGTATTGTCGGCGTTGCCGAAATTTACCGAACTTTATACCGTTACCTTGTCAGGTTGGCGCGGGTTGAGTGCCGATGTGTTGGCAGAGCGCTGTGAGGCGGCCGGGTATTCAGTCAACGCTCGCTTTGAAACGATGTCAGAGGCGTTGAGCGACGTATTGCAAGCTTCAGCTTCATCATCGGCCTCGACAGCCAGTTCGGATGCGGATTCATCGGTTCAGTTGTCCGATCAAGCATCGGGTCAGGCCTCAGGTCGGGCATCTGATTCAGTAAGAACAGGGGTGACTCTGGTGGTTGGCTCCTTTTACACTGTTGAAGCCGCGAGAGAATTTATCCTACAAGGGGGGGAGGCATGGAGCTCCATTTAAAAAAACGCATTGTCGGTGCCTGGTTGACTGTGACGGCGTTATTGGTCGTAGCCCCGATTGTGTTGGATGGCTCCCGCACCTATCAATTGCTGGAAACCACGGCGCCAGAAAAACCGGACGTTCCGGCCTGGGCCAGTGAAAGTTACGAGCGCCAGGTACGCAAAGAAATAGAAGAAGTCGCCTCAGGTGAGGCAGCGAAGGCGATTGCCATGCCGTCGGTGACGGTGGCGGAACGCGATGAACCGCCTGTTCAGGGGGTATCCCCCGACCGAACCGCGATGGATGCCGACAAGGTCCCGTATGCATGGACACTTCAGATTGGTGCGTTCAGCCAGCGTGCAAACGCCCATCGCCTGCGTGATACCTTGCGCAATGATGGCTACAAAGCCTACGTTCAGGAATTCCCGGAAGAGGGAATTACCCGAGTCTATGTGGGGCCGCAATTGCGTCGCAGCGATGCCGAAGCTCAGCAAACCAAGTTGAAGCAACGCAATGACATTCCGGATGTCTACCTGCGCCGATATCAGGCAGAAAGCTAGGCTTCATCCTTTCACTGAACTGTCAATTCTTTTCAGGTGCGCAGGCTCTGGTATACTGCGCGCTTTCTCTGACCTTCAGGGCGTTTCATGACCATCATTGACTGGGTGATCTTAGGCATCATCGGTATTTCCGGACTGATCAGTCTGGTGCGTGGCTTCGTGAAAGAGGCGTTGTCTCTGGCGTCCTGGATCATCGCTTTTTTCGTTGCCCGATACTTTTCCGGGCACCTGTCGACCTTGCTTGAGTCTTCCATCGAAACCCCAAGTCTGCGCTACGTCGTTGCCTTTGGTTTGTTATTCGTGGCGACTCTGGTGGTCTGCGCTATGGTCAATTATCTGATCGCTCACATTGTGAAAGCCACTGGGCTTAGCGGCACCGATCGTGTGCTGGGCATGGCGTTTGGCATGTTGCGCGGTGTGATTATTCTGATTGCGTTGGTGTATGGCGCACAGTTGACCATGATGCCGGACGACCCATGGTGGCAGGCATCCAAAATCATTCCATACCTGGAAAATCTGGCAGACTGGGCTCGCAAGACCTTGCCCGGCGCCGTTGATCAGGTCATGGGAGCTTAATCCAGTTCGTTTGTTTGAGGTGAATCGCACATGTGCGGAATAGTGGGTGTAGTTGGTAAATCCCATGTTAACCAGGCTATCTATGATGCGCTGACGGTGTTGCAGCACCGTGGTCAGGATGCCGCGGGTATCGTAACCAGTTACGGCAATAAACTGTGCCTGCGTAAAGACAACGGGCTGGTGCGGGATGTATTCCGTACGCGTCACATGCAGCGTTTGCTGGGCCACATTGGCATCGGCCACGTACGCTATCCAACGGCGGGCAGTTCCAGCTCCGCGGAAGCCCAGCCGTTTTACGTGAACTCGCCATACGGCATTACGCTGGCGCACAACGGTAACCTGACCAATACCGAACAGTTGGCCGAAGACATCTACCGTGAAGATTTGCGTCACATCAACACCACCTCGGATTCCGAAGTGCTGCTGAATATCTTTGCGCACGAATTACAGGAGCAGCGTCAGCTTAAGCCGTCTCCTGAAATGATTTTTAAAGCGGTGCGTCGAGTACATGAGCGAATCCGTGGCGGCTATGCCGTGGTGGCCATGATTACTGGCTACGGCATTGTCGCTTTCCGTGATCCGCACGGCATTCGTCCGGCCGTGTTTGGTCACCGTGACACCGAGCAGGGGCCGGAATACATGGTGGC
>JAYYHP010000237.1:0-2087 GCA_036148335.1 Pseudomonadota bacterium | reverse complement strand
GTGAGCTCGGTATCGCTGCTGTGGGCGCCCGGACGATGATTAACTATCAGGCGCTCCACCGTTTGGCTTGGGCCATCTACAGCGGCCGGGCGCTGCACCAGAAGCGTCAGCTGCTCGCCTGGCCAGGGTTGCCAGCGGGGCTCGGAGGCGGTGGACGATTTGATCGGGTTGATGCCCGATGTCTGTACGTGCCAGATCGCGGAGTGTCCCAGTTGCCACTGTTCAACCCAACGACTGTGTTGTGGGGCTTTAAAATCGACTTTATCGCTGGGCGTTAGAGTTGAGCTCCACCGTACCCGGCGCGCGTTGCCGGCCATGGAAACTTGCGCCTTGCCATCGATAACTTTGATGCCGCTGCTCAATACCGATTCCCCGGGCAGCAGTGGAATGTCCATGTTAATAGCGCCTCTTGCAGGAGCGATACGTTCTACCGTGGTGGTAAGTGTCCACTCCAACCCCAAAACCAGATGTCGATTGACGCGGACAAACGGTGCTACAGGGTTGGGCAACAAAGAGGTTTGCTGCGAGTCTTGGGTTTGCTGCTCTGCGGTGACTTTGCGATCCAATTGCAATGTGCCGCTGGGGATGGTGCTGCCTTGCACGCCAGATATCTGCCAGACCTCACTGCTTGTTTCGACGTTGTGAACTTTGAGCGGAAACGTCACTGACGCGCGATCGCCATTGAGCAGACCTTGCAAGCGCACCCAGTGGCGACCTTTCGGTAATGCCACCACTAACTGACCCCGAGCATAACGGCTCAGGGCATTGGCGGGGGCGCCATTAATCGAAACTCGGGTTTGCCACCAGTTGCCCGATGGCAGCGGCAGCTGCACAGGAGACAGGATGTCCAGCGTCAGATCAATTTGCAGCTGTTGTGGGTCGGCAACCACCTTAACGTCGTTGACCGACGCGCACTGGGGCATACATTTGGGTGCTTCGTTGAGGCGTGCCTTTAGCTCTTCCAACAGGTGTTGTGGTGGATAGGTACTTGAATCAGCAGTTGCTGCTGCGTGCGCATCCGGCGTGCCAGTCATGAGTAGCGGAGCCAGAATAAGAGCAGCAGCGGGGCTTGCCCAGCGGCTATTAATTCCTCCGCCAAGGGACAGGCTGTGCTTGATGAGGCCAACCAGCCAGGCTGCGACCAAAAGTACGCTGAGCAAGCGCCAGAGGCGAGTTACCGCCGGTGGCAGCAAATAGAAATCTACCGTCTGTTCCGCCAGTACCGGCCCGCTCCAATGCAGGTGGACCTTGTGCCATTGCCACTGTGGTTCTCCGGGGCCAGTCTGAATGCGGGCGCCTGGATCGTGCTTGGGTAGTTGCTTTACCGGAGCGGTAGCGGGCATGCCATCGGCCATTTTTTGGCGGCTTTTCAGCTCGCGTTTTGTCATGGCTTGCTCTTGTGCCTGTTCCATCAGCATCATCTCTTCCGCTTCGTTGTAGGCTTTAATTCGGCTGCTGGCGTAGTCCTGAACGATGGCGGTATTGCGCTCCAGTTGCGGGTAGATACCTTTGCGAATCTGATCCACGGAGAAGTTGAGCACCACTATGGTAAGTGCCAGCAAACTGGCTACCTGGTAGTAGCGCAGCAATTTGGAAAAACGGCTGTCGGGAATGGCTTTCAATAGACCGAGTGCCAGAATGACGTTTATCCATAACACCACCGGCGCGCTGGATTCCTGATAGGTCAGCGCCAGCGTGATACCGCCGAGCACACCCCAGGGCAGCCCCAGAACCCGGGCCGCGGCGCCGGCGATCACCAGGCATAAAAACAGATCCCACAAACTCCAACGTGTCAGCCAGGAGCTGTCGACTCGATCTATGCCGCGGCTGTGCAACAGCTTCCAGCCTGGAGGCAGATGCAGCTGACCTTTGACTTGGCTGATATCCTGTTGCCAGCCCACGGCACCCGGTAACTGATCATCGCGATCGAAACGGCTCACGGCTTCGATGTCTACCTGCCCTGCGGCCACTTCCACACCGGCGGAATGGTTATCCAGAGCGGTAATCAGTTGTGGCTGGCCGTTAACACTGAGGCGGCCCAGTTGGTAGCCGTCGGTCATGCTGAGCCGGTCTGCGCGATGCAACTC
>JAYYHP010000236.1:0-4004 GCA_036148335.1 Pseudomonadota bacterium | reverse complement strand
CGGCCGTCACCATCCTGGTCGGGAGGTGTGTCATTGGCGTCGTTCGGATCAGTACCAACAGCCGTCTCTTCACCATTATTGACGCCGTCATTATCGGTATCGTTGCTGCTGTCGTTGTTTGCGTCGTCGAATTGATCGGCCACACCATCGTTGTCGCTGTCGGTGATCGCGGATTCAAGGACGTCCGGCACACCGTCGGTGTCAGAGTCCAGCATGCCTTCGGCGCCATCATTAATGCCATCGCCATCGGTATCGGCCAGTAGAGGGTTGGTGCCATTGGTGGTTTCGTCATCGTTGCTGACGCCGTCACCGTCAATGTCGCTGTCCTGAGTATCGGGAATGCCATCGCCATCGAGATCCGCTGGCACACTGGCACTATTGAGTGGATCAGTACCAGCAAGGGTCTCGGCCGCATTGCCAACGCCATCCCCGTCACTGTCGTTATCAGGATCGGTATTGGCAGCGTCCAGTTGATCGTTAACGCCGTCGCTATCGGTGTCTGTCAGAGTGGACTCAAGCGCATCAATGGTGCCGTCCAGATCAGAATCGGTCAGGCCTTCGGTGCCATCTGGGGTGCCATCGGCATCAGTATCCGCAAGGTTCGGGTTGGTACCATTGGTCACCTCGTCGCTGTTGCTGACACCGTCGCCGTCAATGTCGCTGTCCTGACCGTCTGGAATGCCGTCGCCATCAAGATCAGAAGGGACGCTGGCGCTGTCGAGTGGGTCGGTACCGGCAAGGGTTTCGGCAGCATTATTAATGCCGTCACCGTCGGAGTCATTGTTGGGGTCGGTATTGGCCGAATCCAGTTGATCGTTAACGCCGTCACTGTCGGTATCCGACAGGCTGGACTCCAGCGCATCAATAACGCCGTCATTATCGCTGTCGGTCAGGGCTTCTTCGCCGTCAGTGGCGCCATCTGCATCGGTATCGGCCAGATCTGGATCAGTGCCGCGGGTGGCCTCGTCGGCGTTGGTGACATTATCGCCATCACGATCGTCATCGATCACATCCGGAATGCCGTCGCCATCGGCATCCACCGGGGTGCTGTTGCCGTTCAGAGGATTTGTGCCGGCCAGCGTTTCATTGACGTTGCTGATGCCATCGTTGTCCGAGTCGTTAGTCGGATCGAGGTTGGCGGCGTCCAGTTGATCGTTAACGCCGTCACTGTCGGTATCGGTCAGGGTAGACTCGAGTGCATCGATGATGCCGTCCAGATCCGTATCGGTCAGGCCTTCTGTACCATCGTTGATACCGTCACCGTCAGTATCCGCCGCATTGGGCAGGGTTCCGCGAAGTAACTCATCGGTGTTAAGTACGCCGTCTCCGTCACGGTCAGTGTCCGTGCTATCGGGGATGTTATCTCCGTCCTGGTCCGCAGGTGTGCTGTTGGGATCTTCCGGGTCCGTCCCTTCCGCTAGCTCTACGGTGTCGTCAAAACCGTCGTTGTCGTCATCGGCATCAATGACGTCAGCAATACCGTCGCCATCGTTGTCGGGCAACACTTCGACGGCAAGATTCTGAGTCGTTACATGAACGCCATCGTCAATGCTGATGTCCAGGTTGTAGACGTTGTCGAGGCCTGCATCCAGCGGGTTGTCCGCGTCTGGCGCGCTTAGGAATGCGATCTCTCCATTCACGATATCGAACAGAGTGGCATCCACTCCGCCGTCGATGGTGACGCTAAGTGAATCTCCTTCCAGATCGTAGGTGCTGCTGGTCAGGAGCCCGGTTTGAGTGACCCCTTCCACGATACTGACGGTAGTTGGGCCTACCCAGTTCGGGGCAACGTCATTAACGTTGGTGACGGTGACATCCACGCTGACCTGGGTCAGATTCAGACCATCACTGACTTCAAGATCGACCAGATAGATATTATTGCCGTCATCGTCCGCGGGTGCCTCGTGATCCGGTGCTGTCTTGAATCTGAGTTCGCCGTCGACCAGCTCAAACAGATTGGCATCGACGCCACCGGCGATGCGATCGATCAGGACATCGCCGTCAAGGTCGGAGGCGGTCAGTAAGTAGCCAGCACTCACCAAATTCTCGCCGACGCTGACACTGGTGCCAGAGGATATGACGGGCGAGTTATCGTTGGTGTTACTCACCGGGACGGTGACGCTGACGCTGATGAGATTCAGGCCGTCGCTGACGCCGATATCCACTAAGTAGGTGTTGTCGCCGTTACTGTCACTCGGTGCTTCATAATCTGGGCTCGCAGAAAAACGCAGTTCGTTTCCGACCAGAGTGAACGCAGAGGCGTCCGCACCACCGTCGATGCTGTAGGTCAGCGGCAGTAGATTGTCAGCGTCCGTGGCATTAAAAGTATGCAGTGTGCCGGTGATGTTCTCGTCGACAGGAATATTAACGGATGCCGAGATGACTGGCGCATTATCGTTAATATTAACGACATCAATGGCGACATCTTTGCTCAAAAAGCCCAGTGGTGTGGCGATGATTACCTCATAACGATTGTCACCGTCGGCGTCCCCGGGTATTTCGAAATCCGGGGGACTAAGAAAGACCAGATCGGTTCCCGACGTGGTAAACAGATGCGCGTCGTCTCCTCCAGCGATTTGGTAACTGACTAAGCCCAATCCCAAAAGTGATAAAACATCCACACCCGTTTGCGTCAGGTTTTCATCCATTGTGGTGATGTTGTCGAAGGATAAAAGTGCAGACGCAGGCGCGGGAGACATCGCCATAAAGGGAGCAACGAGAAGACTGGCACGAAACAGAGGAATACGCATGAGGATGGCCTAATAGGAACTATTACCTATTTAGCCTAGGCCTCTGTTCTAAGTGTCGCTGGCCGGTGACAGGTTAGACCTGACGCGTTATGTCAGATTCGCGTCAGGGGTTTACGCTGGATTGTTGACGCTGAGCCAGTCGATCGACTAGGACAGGCAGCAACAATAGCGGCAACCATGCGCTGACCTCTGGACGCATGCTGGCAACGTAGCCCACTGCAGTGCCCCAAACGATGACCGCCAGCGTGGTGAGGCCATTGCGCTTATTGAGCCACGCACCGATGGCTGCAAGGGTACCGATGGCTAATGTGATCAGAGGAATGACTTCCATATTGCCGTTGCGGCGTGTGAGTTCAAAGACGACGCAGAGCGCCAACAGAATGCGGCCCCAGACGACGCGATCCCACGCTGGAAGTTGAAACAAAGGTTGAGCACAGCGTGCGAGGCTGACCAGTATTAACAGTGGCAGAGCCGCGTACCAGCTCAGTGCTTCCAGCAAGAGGAGGCTCTCTGTGTGCTGCCATATGGACGATACCGCCCACATCCCGCCGTACACAATTAACAGCAGGGCCGCACAAAAATCGGCGGCGTGCTCACCTGACCAGTCAGGGCGTGGCCGGGCCAACAAGGCCAAAGGAAGACCAATCGCCAGTAGCAGAAGATGCTCCATTCAGATTCAGCCTTTCAGGTTAGCCATGACGCGATCCGCGGCGGCGATGGTGTCGTTGATATCCTGCTCGGTGTGAGCGATGGACATGAAGCCAGCTTCAAATGAGGACGGTGCCAGATACACACCTTCTTTTAACATGCCATGAAAGAACTGATTGAAGCGCTCGCCATCACAGTGGTCGGCGACGTCACGGAAACCGGTAATCTCGTTCAGTTCGGTAAAGAACAGACCAAACATGGAACCGGCGCTGGTCGAAGTAAACGGAATCCCGTGTTTGTCCGCCGCCGCTTGAAAGCCATCCAGCATCTGTTTTACGCGTGCCGTCAGTTGGTCGTAGAAACCGGGCTTCTGGATCGCTTTCAGCATGGCCAGACCGGCGGCCATGGCCAGAGGATTGCCTGACAGCGTACCGGCTTGGTACACCGGGCCGAGAGGTGCCAGATATTCCATGATGGCGCGCTTGCCACCAAAGGCGCCGACGGGCAGACCACCACCGATGACTTTGCCAAGACAGGTCATGTCTGGGGTGATGTCGTAATGCTGCTGGGCGCCGCCCAGTGATACCCGGAAGCCACTCATGACTT
>JAYYHP010000235.1:0-3227 GCA_036148335.1 Pseudomonadota bacterium | reverse complement strand
TACTCTGCTCTGGGGTGATCTTGAGAACCGTTATGTCTGGCTGGTGCTGCTGGTCACGTTGGCCTTCGGTGCGATTGGCTGGGTTGATGATTACCGCAAAGTCGTTGAAAAAAATTCTCGCGGTTTGCCAGCACGTTGGAAATATTTCTGGCAATCGGTGTTGGCCCTGGTTGCTGGTGCTTACTTGTTTTACACCGCGCAAGCACCTCAAGAAACACAACTGGTCGTTCCTTTCCTGAAAGACGTGATGCCACAGCTTGGCGCGCTCTTTATCGTATTAACCTATTTTGTGATTGTCGGCTCCAGTAACGCCGTGAATCTGACGGACGGTCTGGATGGTCTGGCGATTATGCCAACCGTCATGGTAGCGGCGGCTCTGGGCATTTGTGCTTACCTGGCCGGTAACGTGAATTTTGCTAATTATCTACACATTCCTTACGTCGCTGGTGCCGGTGAACTGGGCGTATTCTGTGCAGCCATGGTCGGTGCGGGGATTGGCTTTTTGTGGTTTAACACTTACCCGGCGCAAGTCTTTATGGGCGACGTAGGCTCGCTCGCACTGGGTGCGGCACTGGGCATTGTTGCCGTGGTGGTTCGTCAGGAAATCGTACTCTTTATCATGGGCGGTATTTTTGTCGCCGAAACCGTTTCTGTGATTCTTCAGGTAGCCTCTTTCAAACTGACAGGTCGTCGAATTTTCCGCATGGCGCCGCTGCACCATCACTTTGAATTAAAAGGATGGCCAGAGCCGCGCGTTATTGTTCGCTTCTGGATCATCACCATCATTCTGGTGCTGGTCGGTCTGGCCACACTGAAGATTCGATAAGGCAGGGATCATGACCGCAAACGCGCCTTCACAATCACGTTATCTCATCATCGGGCTGGGCCTGACGGGATTGTCGTGCGCGCGTTTCTGCCAGCAGCGGGGGCTCGATTTCACCTTATGTGACACCCGCAGTGAACTGCCGGGAATGGCATCGATTCTGGCCGAATTCGAAGGCCGTGAAGTTATACTCGGGTTACCTGATGACACGGTACTCGAAGCACATACAGAGCTTCTCGTCAGTCCGGGTATTGATACCAACACGCCATATTTTCATCACGCCCGAGAATTAGGCTGTGTCGTTTCTGGCGATATTCAGTTATTCCATGAATATTGCGATCGCCCGGTGATTGCGATCACCGGCTCGAATGGCAAAAGTACGGTCACAACTCTGGTGGCTGAATTGCTTAAAGCGGCTGGTTTAAAAGCGCATGCGTGCGGCAATATTGGTGTTCCAGCGCTGGACCTGCTCACCGCGAGCACCCCAGCCGATATTTACGTTCTTGAACTGTCCAGCTTCCAGCTGGAAACGACGCGGGATTTATCCGCAACGGTTGCCAGCATTCTGAATATCTCTCCAGACCACATGGATCGCTATCAGAAAATGCCAGCGTACGAACGTGCTAAGCAGCGTATTTTCCAGGGAGCGAAGGCCGTCGTCGTGAATGCCGACGATGACCATACGCTACCGGTATTCGATCAGGCAGCCAAAGCCTTATCCTTCAGTGTTACTCGCATGGATACCGACTATCACGTTCAGCAGGATGAACAGGGTAGTTGGTTAATGCGCGGCCAACAGCGCTTGTTGAATACCCGCGAATTAAAAATTCAGGGACTGCATAACGTCGCTAATGTGCTGGCGGCGTTGGCCATGGTAGAAGCCGCCGGTGTAGACATTAAGAAGACACTGACGGCGCTGACGTCATTTACCGGCTTACCACACCGCTGTCAGTGGATTGCTGATGTGAACGGTGTGGCCTATTTCAATGATTCTAAGGGCACCAATGTGGGCTCGACCGTCGCTGCTATTCACGGCTTAAGTGCTACTGGTCAGGGCAAGTTGTGGTTGCTTGCTGGTGGTGAAGGTAAAGGACAAGCCTTTGCCGAATTAGCGGATGCCTGTGACGGCACCTTAGCTGGCGCGTATCTGTTTGGTGCCGACCGCGACGTGATCGCCAGTGACCTGTCGAAAGTGGTGCCTTGTCAGCAAACTTCCACCTTGGATGAAGCGCTTGCGCAAGTCGCCCAGGTTGCTCAAAGCGGTGACATGGTGTTGTTTTCTCCGGCGTGTGCGAGCTTCGATCAGTTTAAAAATTACGTGCAGCGCGGTGAGTATTTCTGCCAGTTAGTGGAGGCATTGTCATGACATTTGATGCCTTACGTTGGCAACACCAGATGACGGTATTTTTTCCATGGCTCGCGCTGTTGGTGCTGGGGTGGTTAATGGTGGCGTCGGCATCGACCGGCATCGCCGAAAGTTACACCGGTAATCCACTGCACTACACCATCCGTCATGCCGTGTATCTGGTAATGGGCGTGATGGTGACCTACATCGCATCGCAAATTTCGCTGGCGCGTTGGTCAAAATTAGATGGCTTGCTCCTAGTGCTCGGCTTTTTAGGTCTGATTCTGGTGTTTGTGCCGGGCATTGGGCATGAAGTAAACGGCAGCCAACGTTGGCTGAATCTGGGCGTGATTAAAATTCAGGCATCGGAAATTGCCAAAGTCGGCGCGGTGTTTTACATCGCCGGCTATCTGGTACGTCGTGAAGAAGAAGTTCGTAATCAGTGGTCTGGCTTTTTAAAGCCGTTAGCGATTTTGGGCGCCATGGTTGCCTTGCTGCTGGCAGAGCCGGACTTTGGTGCAGTGGTGGTATTGATGGGCGCGGCCATGATTCAGCTGTTTTTGGGCGGCGTAAAAGCGGGGCAGTTTTTCTTACTGACCTTTGCCACCGTCATTATCAGTAGCATCGTCGTGACCGGTGAAGAATATCGTATGCAACGTTTGATGGCTTACCTCGATCCGTGGGCGCCCGAGCAGGTCTACGGTACGGGCTATCAGCTCACTCAATCATTGATTGCTTTCGGTCGCGGTGAGCTATTCGGCGTTGGTTTTGGTGAAAGTGTTCAGAAGCTGTTTTACCTGCCCGAGGCGCATACCGATTTTGTGTTTGCTATCTGGGCTGAAGAAACCGGTCTGTTCGGCGGAATGATTGCTTTTGCCTTGATCGCTTATTTGATCGCGCTGTTCTGGAACGTTGCCTGGCGTGCACAGAAACAAGGGCTGATGTATGCGTCCTACATCGTTATTGGCCTGGCGTCGCTACTGGGTCTGCAAGTGGTCATTAATCTGGGCGTAAATACCGGGCTGTTGCCAACCAAAGGCCTGACGTTGCCATTTTTCA
>JAYYHP010000234.1:0-6343 GCA_036148335.1 Pseudomonadota bacterium | reverse complement strand
TTACGCCCAGACGCGCAATTTCATCCATGTTGTGCAGTGTCGCATTGCTGACCGTCACACCCGCCACATGCACAGGTTTCAGTCGCGCGACCGGCGTTAAGGCACCGGTACGCCCCACCTGAAAATCCACCCCTTGCAGTTGGGTCATTTCTTCAATGGCCGGGAATTTATACGCAATCGCCCAGCGTGGCGCGCGCGCAACAAAACCCAGCGTTTGCTGCAAGGTCAGGTCATTGACTTTAAAGACAGTGCCGTCGATTTCGTAATCCAGCGTCGGGCGCTTCTTCCCCAATTGCTCGAAAAAGGCCTGCGCATTTTCTACCCCACGAACGACGCGCATCTCTTCGTTAATGCGCACGCCCCACTGTTGAATCTGACTCAGGGTCGCACTGTGCGTGGCGGGTAATTCAAAATCATCGCTGACCACGCCAAGACTGTAAGCACAAAACTCCAGCGGACGAGTCGCGGTAATGTTGGAATCCAACTGGCGTAACGAACCGGCAGCGGCGTTACGCGGGTTGGCGAACACCTTACCCTCGTTTTCACGGGCGCGTTCGTTGTAGGCATCAAAGCCTTTGCGAGGCATGTACACTTCACCGCGAATTTCGATTCGCTGCGGGATCTGCTCGCCCAATAATTTCAGTGGCACATTCTTAATGGTGCGAACATTCTGGGTGACGTCTTCGCCGGTTTCACCATCGCCACGGGTCGCCGCGCGGGTCAGAACGCCATCAACATACAGGAGGCTGATGGCCAGACCATCCAATTTGGGTTCGCACGCCAATTCGATGTCATCATCAGTACTTAATTGATCTTTCAGTCGATCTTTTAAGCGCTGATAAAAGGCCACAAATTCGTCGGCGTTCATGGCGTTATCAAGCGACAACATCGGGCGCTCATGGCGGACTTCTTCAAAGCCTGCCAACGGTGCTCCGCCGACTCGCTGTGACGGCGAGTCAGGCGTAATCCACTCTGGGTGCTCGGTTTCGATGGCCTGCAATTCCCGCAATAAGCGGTCGTATTCGGCGTCTGGAATGGTGGGATTATCGAGCACGTAGTATTGGTGATTGTGCTGATTAATTTCGCCACGGAGGGCATCCAGGCGAGCGCGGTCTGGCTCGCCTGCTTCAGAGAAAAAATCCTGCTGACTCATAGTCTTTGTTTTTTCGCCGCCAGGCGCTGCTGGCGCTCATAATCGAGAATTTGTTGGCGCTCGTGTTCCATGGTCTGCGGTGTCATGGCACTGTGCGATTCATCCAGCACATCGGCCTTCAGATTACGCGACACTACCATCGCCATTTCAGACATGGCTTCGTAGGCTTCCAGCGGACGTTTGGCACCCGGCAGGCTCATGAAAAAGCTCAAGCCGTGGTAACGGGTATCGGCCATGGTGGCCGGATCAAACGTGCCCGGGTTATGAATCTGAGCCACCGAAAACTGAATGCGGCCCTGACCATCGGCTTCTTCAAAGCGATGGAAAATATCTTTCTCGCCGTAACGTAAATCACAGCTATTGAACAGGAACATTAAGTCGTGACCACGGAAGCCTTCCGGGTCCCGCGCCAACGCATGAATTACCAGCACCAGGGATGGGTCTGGTCGATTGGCCAGTACTTCGGCGTCGGGGCTGGCGTAGTTAATCAGCGATTCGTTGGTTTCTGGCACCGCGTCCACTTCGTATTCCAGATGTGGATCGTTGATGTTAGCGGGGTCTTCAACCTCTGGCAGGGCGTCGTCCTGTGCTTCATCAGTCGCAGTGCTTACTTCAGCAGCGGCTTCGGTATGTGCGTCGCCCTCGTGTTGAGCGTTCGCATCATCCTTCGTGACCGACTTGACTTCTGACTCGACGGCCCTGGCATCCGCTTCCGCATTACGGGCATCAGTATCATGGGCATGGGATACAACTCGAGGCGCAGAAATGATGCCTTCAGCGCCCTCATCAAAGACCCCCTCGTCACCCAGCTCCTCAACGTCGAGTAGCACAGGCACCTGTTCGCTCAGGTCGACTGGTTTCACACGCGGAATCAGCGGTGATGGTTTGGGCTTTTCTGCACTGAAAGTAGTTTTAACCAGCGTTTCGTCTGCTGCGGTCTGCTTCTTTTCTGTCACTGGCGCTGCAAGAGGCTCTGGCTCATCGGCACTCAGCGCCACCTCATCGTGCGCGAGAGGGGCTTCGTCAGCGGTAGATGCCTCATCCGCTTTGCCCCCTAACGTGGGCTCTTTGCGCTGAGCTTCGGTCTTTTTGGGGTCGCTCTCTGTACTGACCACCCGCACTTCACCGGGCAGTTCAGGGTTGTATTCATCGTCAGGGAAGTCGCTACCTGATTGCAGGTCGAAGCGCAGGGCTTCGGCGCGGTTGCGTTGCATACGACGGAATCCGTCGATAAGAATTGCAGCAATGGCCAGCAGTCCAAGCAGGATCAGTATCGTGCGCCAGCTCCATTCCATATTTGCCTCAATGTATCCGGTTGTATCGTGTTGATGTCGCGTTGTTATAAGTCGGCTATTACACCATGAGCGAGGGCTCAGGCAAACCACCGGCGCGGATTGTATCCTGCCTTGCTTGTTGTGAGCAGGTTTTTCCGTAGCAGTTCCGTTACGCGTCGATCATGTCGGCCGCTTCTTCGACATCCACCGACACCAGACGCGAGACGCCCGGCTCGTGCATGGTCACCCCCATCAGCTGATCGGCCATTTCCATGGCGATCTTGTTGTGGGTGATGTAGATAAACTGCACTTTCTCTGACATGGCTTTTACCAGTCGGGCGTAACGCCCCACGTTGGCGTCATCCAGCGGTGCATCCACCTCGTCGAGCATACAGAACGGCGCCGGATTCAACTGGAAGATAGAGAAGACTAACGCAATCGCCGTCAGGGCTTTTTCGCCACCGGACAACAAATGAATAGTGCTGTTCTTTTTGCCCGGTGGTCGCGCCATGATGGCAACGCCAGTGCTGAGCAGGTCATCGCCGGTCAGTTCCAGCTGGGCGTGGCCCCCGCCAAACACCTTCGGAAACAGATCCGCCAGCCCGGCGTTCATGCGTTCAAAGGTTTCTTTAAAGCGGTGGCGGGTTTCGCCATCGATTTTGCGAATGGCGCCTTCCAGTGTGCTCAGGGCTTTTTCGAGATCGTCGTTCTGAGCATCCAGATAAACCTTACGCTCGGATTGCTGCTGATACTCATCAATGGCCGCGAGGTTGATTGGCCCCAGACGCTGAATGCGCTCGGCCAGGCGCCCGAGTTCATTGACCCAAGTGTCTTCTTGCGGATTTTCCGGCAAGGATTGCAGCACCTCGGCCATGCTGATGTTGTCTTCGCGCAGTTGGTCTACCAGCGCACTACGGCGGATATCCAGCGCCTGACATTCCATCCGCACCTGCTCGAGCTTATTACGCTCGGCCAGCGCTTGCTGTTCGGCATCGCTACGGGTCTGTTCCAGTTTACGCAATTGCGTATCGGCGCTTTCCAACGCATGACGGGCTTCGGTCATGATGGCTTCGGCACGCTGGCGCTCGTCTACCAATTCGCGAAGCGCCTCTTTAAGCGCCGCTAAATCAGCGCCGTGGTCTTTGTCCTGATTCTGCATAATCAGTTCACGGCGTTCTTTTAAACGGGCCAGTGTCTCGGCCAGTCGCTGAATCGCCTGCGTCAGGCCGTCTTCTTTGTGGGTTAATCCCTGCGCCTGTAACTGGCACTGATGCAGACGGTCTTTGGTACTGGCCACTGCCGCGCGCGCCTGAGTCAGAGCTTGTTCGTATTCTGTGCGCTGTGCTTGCAGGCGTTCGCGCTCGTCGCTGTCTTCATCAACGGCGCTCATGGCGTCCTGCCATTCGAGGCGCAGCTCGGCCAAGGCTTCGTGTTCCAGCTGTCGGGTTTCTTCGGTTTCGGCCAGCGACTGATCGAGTTTTTCCGTGCGTAGGCGCAATTGCTCGGCCTTTGCCTGCTGGCCTGACAAACGCGCTTTCATGTCCATGAGTGAGCGCGAGTGCAATTGCCACTCCTGCTGTGCGGTATCGCGTTGCTGCTCAATCGAACGCAGACGCAGCAGCGCGGTTTCGAGATCGGCTTCCCATTCTTCGACGGACATATCCAGTTCGTCGATTTCCGCCTCAAGGATTTCCAGTTCTTGCTGACGCGCCAGCACCCCGCCCTCGTTGTCGCCGTCACGCGCGACACGTAACCAGTCCGGCCCCAGCCAGACACCGTCGCGGGTAATGATGGACTGCTGTGCACTTAAGGAATCACGCAACACCAGCGCTTGCGGTAAGTCATCAGCCACCAGCACACCGGCCAATAATGAGCGGATGTCCTGCGTGGAGGACACTTTCTCTAATAACGAAGGAGCGGCTGCATAAGTAACGCCGGGCGCCTCCGACGCAGATGCATCCGGCGAAGACGCCTCAGCGGTGCGTCGCTCTGCCAATGCCTCAGCGGTGCGCCGCTCTGCCAACACCACGGAACCGTCGCGAAACTGATCGAACCAATGCTCAGCCTTAGACAGATCATCAACGATCACCGCTTGCAGGTAATCACCCAACACGGTTTCTACTGCGATTTCCCAACCGTCTGCCACCGTCAGCTCTTGCGCCAACCGGGGTTTACGCGCCAGTTGATGACTTTCCAACCAGTGTGTGACGGCTTCGCTGCCCTGCCCCAGCGCGGCTTTCTGCAAGGCATCCAGCGTCGCCTGTCGTCCTTGCATCTGTTGTAAGCGACGACGGCCATCATCAAGCTGTGCGCGCTGCTGCTCGCTAGAAGTGCGGCTTTGTTCCAGTTGCTCGCGCAGGCTGTCGAGCTGTTCTTGTCGCGCTTCGGCGTTGAGTTCAGCCTCGGATACTTCTTCCTGCAACAGGGCAATGTCGTCGAATTCCGGATCGGAGGTCAGTTGCTCCCGCTCCTGACGAAGCTTGTCGCATTGCTGTTGTAGCCGCAGCAATTGCTGCTCGGTGGCCTGAATCCGGCTCTGGGCCACATCTGCACGGCGGGTTGGCTCACTGGCTCGTTGAGTGAAGGCATCCCATGCCCGCGCCCAGGATTGCTGTTGCTCTTCTGCGGCCAGCAGTTGTTCGTGACTGTCTTCGGCGCTGGCGGTTAATAACTCCAGCTCCGGGTCGATGGCGGCACGCTGCTCCGTAATCTCCTCAAGCGCCAGTTGGTCTTGTTCTAACTGGCGTTGCGCATCAAGCAGGTTCTTCTCGACTTCGGCGAGGTCGCTGTTTAGCTGCAGCGCCAACTGCGACTGGTGCTCGATTTTCTGTTCCTGACGTGCGATACGATTGCCGACTTCATAGTAGGCACCCTGAGCCTGATTAAAGGCGTCCGTACGGCCCTGATGTTCCAGACGCAGGGCTTCAATCTCGGCATCGGCGGCGCGCTGACGCGCCATGTGTGACTCAAACGCCACCTCATGTTCACGAATGGTGCGTTCGCGCTGCTCGTAATCTTTGTTCAATGCTAGCCAACGGATGCCCTGTAATTCGGCCTTCTTCTGGCGCTCGCTGGCTTTCAGTTCTTTGTACTTTTCCGCCGCCTGAGCCTGGCGTTGCAGGTGGGCAAGCTGGCGTTCCAGTTCATCGCGGATGTCGCTCAGGCGCTCGAGGTTTTCCTGTGTACGACGCATGCGGTTTTCGGTATCGCGGCGGCGGTCTTTGTATTTTGAGATCCCTGCGGCTTCTTCTACATAGACGCGCAGTTCTTCGGGTTTGGCTTCGATTAAACGCGAGATCATGCCCTGCTCAATGATGGCGTAAGAACGCGGCCCAAGCCCGGTGCCCAGAAACAGGTCCGTCACGTCTTTGCGGCGACACTTACTGCCATTGAGGTAATAGGTAGATTGGCCATCGCGCGTTACCTGACGGCGAACGCTGACCTCAGCATACTGGGCGTATTCGCCTTTCAGCGTGCCTTCGGAGTTATCAAAGATCAGATCGACGCTGGCTTTACTGACCGGCTTACGCTCGGCGGAACCATTGAAGATGACGTCGGTCATGGCGTCGCCGCGCAGGTACTTGGCCGAACTTTCCCCCATCACCCAGCGCACGGCATCAATCGTATTCGATTTACCGCAGCCATTCGGGCCGACGATACCGGTCAGGTTGGTATTAAAGGGAACGGTCGTAGGGTCAACAAAGGATTTGAACCCAGACAATCGGATAGCTTTCAGGCGCATGGCAGCAACGGTGTCCTTAACCCAGGGCTTCACGAGACGAGCGAAGCGTTTCTTCGGCTGAGTCTACCATATCGCCCTGCCCAGACAGCAAACGGGGGCAAACAGAAAAGAAAGGAATGAACGGGCTCAGGCGCCCGTTGTAGAGGCTTCCATCGCATTCAGCACCAACTGGCG
>JAYYHP010000233.1:0-6797 GCA_036148335.1 Pseudomonadota bacterium | reverse complement strand
ATCAGGATATCGTCTCCGCGGCAGGTGTAGAGTACGATCATGGATACGTCCGGAATAATAAGAAAACGACCGGGTAGCGGCGGCCGCATGACGCCGAGGTCAGGATGGCGAAGTAATAGCTCAACCTTAGTTTCAATCAGGTCGTCAGTCTTAATGGCAACGTCTGGATTGATGTCGCACAGAAAATCGAAAATCGCTTCTCTATCCTTGAGCGCTCGTGTTTCCCAGTGAATCATCTCGATGTTTGTGTGGCTAATTTTCGACGAGCAGCCGCCTTTCGTTCATTCATTGAGTCAGTGGCTTCTTCGTGAGAAACGAATTGAGCGTGACCTGACTCCAGGGTTTCGAAGGCGCTGTTTACCTGTTCGGTGAGCCAGGTATCGTGCGACATCTTCGCTCGCTGAGCTTGCGCGAGTTCCAGGGTTAATTCGCGGCAGGCATCGCTCAGCGTCCGCCCCTGACTTTCTGCCATTTTCTGGGCGAGCTGCTTGGTTTCTTCATCTACTCGGAACTGTATGCGTGTATCCATGATATGGCCTGCGTACGTTAGGTTGATGTGAGTACATATGTGAGTACAGTCAGAATACTTGATCGTTGAGTGTTGATCAAATTTTGAGCATTTAGGGGGCTTGTTGGCAAATCCTAGCTAGTTTCGATGCCTGTGCTTAAGCCAAGTGCTCGTATGATCTTGCGCAGCTCTGTGTCGCACAGTGTAATAGCCGAAATCCAAACAAAATGGTCGCTGGCTGTGTCTTCAAATATTAAATGGTTCGCTCTGATTTCTCTGTATCTGGTGCAGGGCTTGCCGCACGGCTTTTTTGGTCAGGCAATGCCGGTGCTGTTAAGAGAGCAGGGGGTGGATCTTAAATCCATCGGTCTGATGTCTCTGGTGGCGCTGCCCTGGGCATTAAAATTCATCTGGGCGCCGGTACTGGATCGGGTCACTCTGGTGCCCGGCGAATTTAGACGCAGCTGGATTCTGGCCATGAATCACACGGCTGTGCTGGTACTGGTGGGCTTGTCGTTTGTGCCTTTAACCTGGCTGACCAGTGAGGGCGTATTGGCATTAGCGCTGGTGTTGATGGCCGTTAATCTGTTAACGGCGACTCAGGACATCGCGACGGATGCGGTGGCTGTCGAAAACCTGAAACCGACCGAGCGCGGGTTAGGGAATGGCATTCAGGTCGGGGGCTACCGTGTGGGGATGGTACTGGCCGGTGGCGTGCTGTTGTCTTTCTTTAATTGGTTAGGTTGGCAGTTTTCTTTGTTGTCGGTCGCGGCGCTGATGTTTCTTGGCAGCCTACCCTTGTACTTCTGGAAGCCTCGGCGTCATACGTTGGCTGAGCAGGATGTCTGGCGCCAGTGGTCAGGCTTTTTCCGCTTAGATAGCCCGTGGCTGTGGCTCGCCTTAATTGCCCTGTACAAATTTGGCGATGCCTTTGGTACGCAGATGATTCGACCTTACTTGTCGGATCTGGGGCTATCGCTGGAGCAAATGGGTACCTTATTGGGTATCGGTGGCTTTATCGCTGGATTAACGGGCGCGGTGTTGGGCGGCTGGTTGAGTGGGCGAATGCAGCGTGCTCATGCGCTGGTGTTGTTCCTTGTGTTTGAGACCTTGGCGATGCTGGGATACGCCCTGATTGAACAAGGCAATCTGGTGAGTGTCTGGATGGCTGTATTGGCCGAGCATCTGGCGGGCGGCATGGCGACGGCAGCGTTGTTTACCGTGATGATGGATCGCTGTCGTGAGCACTCTGAGGGCGCGGACTACGCCTTTCAGAGCTGTGTGGTCATTATTACTGGCATGGTCGCTGGCGCGTTGTCAGGGTATAGTGCCACGCATCTTGGCTACGCGAGTCATTTCGTGTTGGCTGCCATTTTATGTAGCTTGGTTGTCGGCATCGTCATCGCCGCACAGCGCCGTGATTTGTTTTTAAATTACAAAGGAAACTCATGACAGACATTGCCCGTACTTTAGATGCCCGTGGTTTATTTTGCCCTGAGCCGGTGATGATGCTGCACAAAGAAATCAACGACATGGCCGTGGGTGAGGTGATTCAGATTCTGGCGACAGACCCATCCACGGTGCGTGATTTTACGCGTTTCTGTGCGTTCCTTAGTCATGAAATGATGGTGCAGGAAGAAGTCGATGGCGAGTTTCGCTTTTTAATCGTGAAGGGCGAAGAAGAGGAAGAGTAATCTTCGCCCAATAAAAAACCGATGCAGGTGTTCACCTTGCATCGGTTTTTTTATCGGCCCTGAATAATAGTCTGAGCCTGGCTAATGTCAGATAACGGCTTTCAACGCCGCCACAAAGCGTGAAGTCAGTGCCGCATCAGCTTTGGCTGTCAGCCACTGTTTAATCAAGGCGTTACGCTCTTCGTCTTTGCTCAGATTTTTTCCCATACCTTCTGCCAGACGTTGCACCTGCAGCGCCATACGAGCGGCTTTATCGCTCTCTGGTGATTCCATATCAGCAAGAATCTCCATGGTAATGCATAGCTTACTGGCATCAGTATCGGCAGTCTCCTGAGAGAACCACGCAGGGTCAATGCCCTCGGGCAGTTGTGTAGTTTCATCGGGTGTCGTCGACGATTGCAGTAATTCAATTAAGGCATCCCAGCGCCCCTGAGCTTCGGCTTTTTCAGCCGCGTCGCGCTCGGAATTAATCTGTGCTTCAAGGTCACTCAAGGCTTTCACTAAGCGGCCATGGGCACCTTTTGGCAATTCGATGTCGGCGAGTTTTGAGCGGGCATCCTGAATGGCAGTTAACCCTTGAGTTGCAGCGTTTGTTTTCGCTTCGCTCACGATGGCTTCTGCCGCCGCTACCGTCTCATTAATTTCAGCCTTACGTGCATCACGGGCGTCGTTCAGCTTGGCAAAGACGGCATCCGCATGCTGGCGTAATTGATTCCAGAGTTTCTGGTCTGGGCCACGCGGTGTGACACCCACGTTTTTCCAATCTTGTTGAATCTTTTTAATGGCATCTGCCGCCGCACTGGTATCGTCACTGGTGGCTGCCGTTTCGGCCGCGCTGACCAACGCACGTTTCTGCTCAAGATTGCGTTCATACTCGGCTTTTACGTGGGCATAAATCGCATCACATGCGGTGTTAAATGCCTTTTGGGTACGCTGGTGATCGCGTTGCTCAACCGGCGAGTACACCTTAAAGGCATCGCGTGCTGCGTTCAGCGTGTTTTGTACGGTTTTCCAGTCGGCGTTATCCCAGTCCATCTCGGCTTCGTAACGAACTAACTCAGCCGTTAACGCCTGACGCTTGTTCACGCGCTCTGCTTTGATTGCCGCTTGTTCGGCGTACCAGGCTTTGCAAGGCTCATAAGCTTTGTCGGCGGCTTCTTTGAAACGAGTCCAGAGATCCTGATCGTTAGAATGGCCAAGCGCCTTCCATTCCTGTTGCAGTGTTTTGATACGATCTGCCAGCAGTTCAGGCGCTAGTTCTGCACTCACTAAGGCTTCCATCTGTTCGGCGAGGGCGGCTTTTTTAGGAGTAATGGCAAAGCCCTGCCAGTCACGCAGTTCGTTTAACTGGTTGGTGAGCAAGCGCAGACGGCCGTTCAGCTGGTGTTGCGATTTTTGCGTCAGCTGCTGCGACACCTTATTGAACTGCTTCAAGGCGGCGGTGGCATCACTGACCTGTCGGGCTTCGAGAGCACTGTCCAACGCATCCAGACAATCCGTCGCTTCTTTGCGAGCGGCCGTGTCATCCACAGGCGCCTGAGTGTTGGTTGCTTTGCGTGCTTTGGCTTTCTTGGGCTTTTCACCCGCGAGTTTTTTCAGAGCCAACAACCAGCTTGGTGTATCAGCTTGGGCAGGCCAGCTCAGTTGTGCAAGATGCTGCTGAGCTTGTTCGGCGAGTGTCGCGGTTGTGTTTTCGTCCGCGTTTGGCGTTTCTTCTGGTGTCTCTAGTGGTGTCTCGACAGGCGTTTCTGCTGGTACTTCTGACGGTACTGCTGAACGGTTCAGTAGGTTATCTAACGCATGCTCATCTCGGTAGGCCAGCGCCGCAGCGGCCAGTGTCAGGTCTGCCATTGCCTGATCGTAAGCCTTTTGCTGTTTGGCATCCGCAGAATGCAGTGCGGTGGCATTGGCCCAGGCGCTTTCTTCGCTCAGCAGAATGGCTTTTACGCCCTCTGCGGTGCTGTTGTCGCTCAGACTGGCAATGGCATCCTGAATGTTGCTCAAGGTGCGGGCTTGTTGCTCGAGTGCGGCGGCAAGCGCGGCTTTCTCAGCCTCGGCTTTGGCTTCCGCTTCTTTGTGAGCTGTTAATGCATCGTCCAGCTGAGTCAGCAGGGCAGGGAGGTCGTCCATCTTCAAGGCCGATGCATCGCTGACGTCCTGTACCAGGGCGTCATAACGCTGCTTCAGTACCTGCACTTTGCCGGTGAACTCCGGAGTGATCCCCAGACGCAATTGGTTTTGTGCTTGTTCGCGGATGTAATCAGCGCGTGCCTGCAGCTCGGCGTGCGCAGCCTGTGCGTCGTGCAATGCTGCGAGGGTATCTTTGCAGTGGCGGAATACGGCTTTGTCTTTGCCTTGCGCGTGTTTCTGCAATTGCTTGAGCGCTTCTTCTGCCGAGATTCGTTGGGCCGCTGCCAAACGCACTTTGGCCACCGAGTGCTCCATGGCCAGTGTCAGGCAGGCTTCTGGGCTGATGCGGGCAATCGCTGCCTGGCTCAGATCATCATTCTGGCTCAGGGCAATAATGCGTGTGAACGTCGCTTCGTCGGCATTGGCGGGCAGGGTGTTGCCCGGTGCCAATGACTCAAGCACCACATCGGCCGTCAGGCGACGAATGTCGGCATCCGAGTGTTGCAGCAGGCGTTCCTGCTCTTCTGCGGAAAGCGCCTTAATCGCGGTCATGCGCGCTTCATCGGTTGATGCAGCGATGACGGCATCTGCCGGAGAGGTGGTCGCTTTGCGGGGTTGCTGTGATTGGCGGGTGTTTTCCGGGCGCTTGTCCCTGCTGAATAATGTCTTAAAGAAGCCCATTGGTGTATCGCACTGTCCATCCGAAAAGGGCAGTCATTTTAACCACTCCAGCACGATTAGGAAGCGCGAATACGAAGGAAGACGACGGCCAAAACCTGTGGTAATGTATCGAGACCTGCGGTACTACAACGGTTATCGCACAAAAGAATAATAAGATCCGGGGTTCCAAATGAAACTCACGAAGTTGCTTCTGATTGCCTGTATGGTCGCTACCTCATCTGGCTGTGCGTATTTCGGTCTGGGCTCACGTCCGCTGTCAGAACTCACCGAAAAATACACCGACGAATCGTCTAAGTTCACTTCTGTTGACGGCTTAGTCGTGCACTACACCGATGAAGGCTTTGGTGACGATGTTGTCCTGATGCTGCACGGCGAGCATTCGTCACTGCATGTATGGGATGCATGGGTTGAACGCATGGTCACCGATTTTCGTGTGATCCGCCTCGATCTGCCGGGTCACGGCCTGACTGGCCCCGATGACGCCACCGAAACCTACGATCTCGAATACATGATGGGCAAAGTGGAAGCCTTCATGGATAAGCTAGGTCTGGACTCTGTGAAGCTGGTTGGTGCCTCTTACGGCGGTTTCATCACCTGGAACTTCGCCAAAGAATTCCCGGAACGTGTCGAAAGCATGGTGCTGGTGGACTCCACTGGTTTCGATCAGGAGCTGCACTCGGTACTGAGCTACAACACCATTCCAGTACTGGCGGGCCTGAACTCCTGGACACTGCCGCGCTATCGTGTACGTGACCGCATTGAGTCTATGTACTACGACGATGAAAAAGTGACCGACGATATTGTGCGTCGTAATCAGGACATGATGCTGCGCAAAGGCAATCGTTCTGCCTTTATTGATGTGGCGCGCACCATGGAAGACCAGTTAGAAGAAGGCAACAACGAAAGCCACCGCGTTAAGTACATCGAAACGCCTACTCTGGTAATGTGGGGTGAGCAGGACGAATGGGCGCCAGAGCGCGTGATGAAGCAGTTTAAAACCAACTTGCCGAACATGACCTTTGTCTCGTACGAAGTGGTTGGTCACCTGCCGATGGAAGAGCTGCCACGCCAGTCAGCGCGTGATGCACACTACTACCTGATGTTCGATGAGCTGCCACAGTTGCCAGGCAACGAGAAGCAGGGCTGGATCGTACCGGGTAACCCACGCAAAGGTTGGTAAGCGTACCTTGGCTAACACGAACCCCCACAGGCCCGCGCCTCTGGGGGTTTTGTTTTATGCACGGCGCGCAAATCGTTACACTACGCCCTCACGGCAAGACATGATTACGGAGTATTGAGTGAACACCATCGTCTGGTACGACTACGAAACTTTTGGCGCTAACCCAGCCTGGGATCGCCCGGCGCAGTTTGCTGCTATCCGCACCGACGAAGACCTCAATGAAATCGAAGAGCCCGTCGAAATATTCTGTCGTCAGTCCGACGACTATCTGCCACACCCCGAAGCGGTATTGATTACCGGAATCACGCCACAGGACTGTCAGCGTAAGGGTATTCCTGAGCGCGAGTTTATTGGCCAGATCAATGACATGTTCAGCCAGCCGGGCACCTGTGTGGTGGGGTACAACAGCATTCGTTTTGATGACGAATTCACGCGCTATACCCTGTATCGCAACTTTTTTGACCCTTATGCCCGGGAGTGGCAGGGCGGCAACTCCCGTTGGGATCTGCTGGATATTGTGCGTTGCGCCTACGCCTTGCGCCCAGACGGCATCGAATGGCCCAAGAACGATCAGGGCAAAACCAGTTTTAAGCTGGAACATCTG
>JAYYHP010000232.1:0-5046 GCA_036148335.1 Pseudomonadota bacterium | reverse complement strand
CAGCACCAACTGGCGCTGGAACTGACTAAAATCGTGAAACAGCGGCTGCAGTTCTTCGACTTTGCGCGCAAGAATGTACTCCACGACTTTGGCAAAGAATGTCAGGCTTCGCTCAAGCCCTTCTTCGGAGTGACGGATCGACAAAGCGTAGGTTCGCTGAATCGCCGGTTGCAGGTCACTGAGCATGGTCGACAGATACGGGTTCTGGATCAGCTCGCAGGCCGCTCGCATCAGATCGAAGCCCGCCAACATAAAGCGGTACTTGTCATTTTTCAGGTCGGGTGCCTGCAATGACATGGCTTGATTCAACAGAGGCATTTTGTTTTCGTCGGTCCACTGGTGCGTCACCTGAGTGGCCAACAAAGTCAGCAGGGCTTCGTACACGTCATATAAAGAATGCACCCGCTCTGGCGTCAGTTCACTGACCATGGCACCACGGCGTGGCAGGATAGTCACCAGATGGCGGGATTCCAAAAGTAATAAGGCTTCGCGCACCGAACCACGGCTGACTTGCAGCTCTTCAACCACGCGTGCTTCCTGAATGCGTTCATTGGAGACCAACTCTCCTTTGATGATGCGTTCAGCCAGATGGGCGGCAATTTTTTCAGCAAGACTTTCGTGGGCTACAAAGTTCATATCTTCAATGGGTGACCTGAATCGCGGCGCATAGTACCACATCGTGCCAATATTCGAGGTGACCGCCGTGACTTCTGTCCGAGATTCACCTGCCAATTTTTCGTAGAAATGTTAGATTGTCGGACAATCAAACAACATACATAGAATTACAAAGTCTAGGAGAGATTATGACTCAGGCAACTGCCCAGACAATCAGCGCTGACGATTGGCGCATGCAGCTCAAGAAATACGGCTATCTGATTGTTCTGATTCCCGCCATTCTGTTTCCAATTACCTTCTTCTTCTGGGAGGCAACCGGCAGCCAGCACGATCTGTGGTGGTACTTCCCGGTATTCGTGGTCTTCGGCATCATCCCTCTGTTTGACCACCTGATCGGTAAAGACCCGTTCAACCCGAACGAAGAAGTCGACGTTCCGCGCATGTCGCTGGAAAAATGGTACCCGTTCCTGACCATCATGACCCTGCCAGTCATGGCCGTAACCATCGCATACGGTGCGTCACTGTTTACCAGCGAAGCCGTTGGTATCTTCGGTAAGATCGGCATGGTGATCTCCATGGGCGTGATCACTGGTATCGTGTGTATCAACGTTGGCCATGAGCTGATCCACAAAGACAGCACGCTGGAACAGTGGACTGGCGGTCTGTTGCTGGCACTGGTGACCTACGCAGGCTTCAAAGTTGAACACATCCGCGGCCACCACGTACATGTATCGACTCCAGAAGATGCGTCATCGTCTCGTTACAACCAGACTCTGTACCAGTTCCTGCCACACGCTTACTTCCACAACTTCATGAACGCATGGAGCCTGGAAGCTAAGAAGCTGGCTCGTAAGAACCTGCCTGCTCTGCACTGGAAAAACGAACTGATCTGGTGGTACGGCATTTCAGCAGCAACCATGATTGCTTTCGGCATCGTATGGGGCTGGATGGGTGCACTGTTCTTCATCGCACAGAGCTTCTTCGCCTTCACTCTGCTGGAAATCGTTAACTACATTGAGCACTACGGTCTGCACCGTCGTAAGCTGGAAAACGGCCGCTACGAGCGCACCACTCCAGCTCACTCATGGAACAGCAACTTCCTGCTGACCAACCTGTTCCTGGTTCAGTTGCAGCGTCACTCTGACCACCACGCGAATCCTAAGCGTCGTTACCAGGTACTGCGTCACTTCGACGAGAGCCCACAGCTGCCAAGCGGTTACGCAGGCATGGTAGTTCTGGCGGTGATTCCACCACTGTGGTTCAAAGTGATGAACCCACGTGTTGAAGCCTACTACAAAGGCGAAGAACACCAGCTGACTGCTGACCAGCAGGGCTAATACTGATTAACCCCCTTGGGGAGCCTCCGGGCTCCCCTTTTTTTTGCTCGGGTGTTTTTGCCCGGATGTTTTTGGCCTGTTTCTTTTCGGTCTGTTTTTATTCGGCCTATTTCTATTCGGCGTGAGCTGTAGGCATTGATCCTGATCAGATTATCGCCAGATTTCCGGGTGATTTACGCCGTTCTCAGCACCACGCCGAGCACAGCAATTCTCCTTACTGATAACTTTGTTACACTGGCCCTTTTAGTTACATTATTCCGTTTATGCCACTTCCCGATCTGTTTTTAACCCGCTTTGAATCTCTGTGCCCGCCCGCCCTGTTCAAAGACGCAATGACCGCATTTCAACGGGGCCACCTACTGTCATTTCGCATCAACCGCCTGAAACATCGCTACGATGATGCCGTGATCGAATCACTGTCACAGCAGGGCATCGAGGCCACTCCAGTGTATTGGCTGGACGCATTCTCGGTGTACACCTGCCCGCTAGAACAACACGAGGCGCTCACCTCCAGTCGAGAAGCGGAACATGGTGATATCTATATTCAAACCCTGTCGAGCATGATGGCGACCTGCTTGTTAGGAGCAGAGCCCGACGAATGGAATCTTGATATTGCGGCCAGTGGCAAAACCATTCTTATGGCCGAACTGATGCAGAATCAGGGCAAGATCAGCGCCGTCGAGCCGGTGAAGGGACGTTTTTTGCGCTTGCAAGCCAACCTCGAGCGCATGGGGGTCAACAACACCCGTTGCTATATGAAAGACGGCCGCAGTATCGGAAAACTCAAACCCGACACCTTTGACCGTGTGATGCTGGCGGCGCCCTGCTCATCCGAGCGTCGCTTTCGCACCGATGACCCCGACACAACGCGCCACTGGAGTGTGGCCAAAGTCGCCGAGTACTCAAAGAAACAGAAGCGTTTGATTGTGAGTGCCTGGGATGCCCTTAAGCCCGGCGGCACTCTGATGTACTGCACGGGGTCTTTTTCACCCGAAGAAAACGAGAAAGTCGTTACTCATCTGCTACGCAAGTATCAGGAAGCCGAACTGGTTCCATTACATGTCCCCCTGAATAATGTGTCGCCGGGCATTACCGAGTGGCAAGGCAGAGCACTCAACCCAGCCTGTGCATTTACCCTGCGCGTATGGCCGGATCACCAGATGGACGGTTTCTTTATGGCACTGATCCGTAAACCTTAAGCCTCGCCGGTTACAATTCTGGCCACATTTGACCGAGGTGTCGCACTTGGCCTGTGTAAAATGGCCGCAAAAATAACAACAACAGAATGAATCATGCAGTATCGCCGTTTCTTGGCTGCCACCGTACTCGCGGTCAGCAGTGCCCTGTCGTACGCCGACGCCCCCGATTATCAAACGCCGGATCAGTGGTTATGCCACCCGGATCAAGCCGACACTGACAACGTCTGCCTGCGTCCGCAGGATACCGTCGCCGTGAGTGCCAATGGCGCGCGCACCTTTGATGCTAACCTGCCAGCGAATCGCCCTGAGGTAGATTGTTTTTACATCTACCCGACGGCCAGCATGGACCTCACCGCCCGTAGCAACATGCAACCCGATGCGCAGGAACGTGATACCACGGCGATCCAGTTTGGTCGTTACTCTCAGGTGTGCCGTCAGTTTGCCCCGGTCTATCGTCAGCGCACCCTCACCTACCTGGGCATCGGTGCCTTGAGTGATGGATTAGTGACCGAAGAGACGCTGCAAGAAGCCAACGAAGTCGCCTACCGCGATGTTCGCACGGCGTTTGAGCATTACATGAACCATGACAATAACGGTCGTGGTGTCTTGTTAGTCGGACATTCGCAAGGCGCTCGCTTATTGGCTCGCCTGATTGCCGACACCATTGAAGGCACGCCACAGGCGGAGCAACTGGTGGCGGCGCACTTAATTGGTACTCAAATCAGCGTGCCGTATCAGGGCGTTGTCGGTGGCACCTTTGCTAGCACCCCCTTGTGCCAGGCGCCCGGTCAAACAGGCTGTGTAGTCGCCTACTCGAGTTTTCGTGAAGGTGACCCAGAACTGGCCACGCCGCGCTTTGGCGCTTCGCCGGGGCCGGGGTACGAAGCCGCCTGTACTCACCCTGCCAGTCTGATGGGCGGCCAGGAAGCGCTTGACGCGCGTCTGCCATTTAAGCAGCCCTATGCCTTTGGCACCCTGTTGAAAATTCAGGGCAGCGGTGGCCCCTACGAAAACTGGTGGACCAACCAGAAAATCAAGCAGCGCGCCGATTACTTTGCCGTCCCGGGTCAGTTCTATGGCGAGTGTGTACGCAATGAAGACGGCACGCATTATCTGGAAGTGCGGATCGACAGCGATCCGAACGATCCACGCGCCGATGACTACCGCGGCGAGCTTATCGTCGTAAAAGGTTGGGGCCTGCATCTGATTGATGTCAGCCTGGCTCAGGAAGACTTAGTACGTCTGGCCGGTGATCAGGCTCAGGCGTGGCTGAGCCGCTAACTGTTACTTCTGGACGACGCGAGGGATCTCATCGTCATGAACCTGCCAGTCCACATACGGCTGAGGCTGCCACGCCAGTGGTAACTCAGCCGGCACTATGCCCGCCATAATGCGCGTCAGCAGCTGATCAATCTCGCCGCCTTTGCCCCCCTTGGGCAACACCGCATGCACATCGTAGGTGCGATAAAGTTCACGATGAATTCCCGTTAAGCCGGCTTCGATTAAAGCGGGATCAGCGCCCGCATCGGCAAATATGTAAGCATCGATTCGGCCGCTTTTGAGCTTCATCAACGAGCCTTCAATCGAATGCTCCTCATTCACCAGAAACGGAAAGAGTTTGGCGTGGCCAGCTAACGTGGCAATACGAAAATCTTCTGGGCGGGTCAGGTCCAGTGGCTCACCGTCGCGCGTATAGGTCACGAAGTTCACTGTCGTAATGCGCGTGGTTGAATAATCGAAGGGTAAAACACGCTCATCGATGTCAGGACTTTTGAGCAGCGGAAAATGGAAATCTACCAACCCTGATTCAGCGTGTCGAATGGAGCGCTTGAAAGGCAAACGCTGGATCTCAATGTCGAGCTTGTTTGTTTCTCCCCAGTAACGCACATATTCCA
>JAYYHP010000231.1:0-8017 GCA_036148335.1 Pseudomonadota bacterium | reverse complement strand
AAGCGCAGTCGCTGTCTGACGAGGCTGGCTTTACCTGTAAGGTGTACGACGAAGCCGAACTCGAAGCGATGGGCGCCGGCGCGTTCTACTCAGTGTCGAAGGGATCGGTCGAGCCGGGCAAGATCATCATCATGGAATACAAAGGCGCTGGCGATGCCCGCCCTCACATGATTGTCGGTAAAGGCATTACCTTTGATACCGGCGGCATCAGCCTCAAGCCGGGCGCGAAAATGGACGAAATGAAGTACGACATGTGCGGTGCGGCGTCCATTCTTGGCACCATGAAAACACTGGCCATGCTGAAGCCGGCCATCAACGTCGTAGCGATCATCACCAGTGCGGAAAACATGCCGGCAGGCAATGCCAGCAAACCGGGCGATGTCGTGACCAGCCTGTCGGGCATTACGGTAGAAATTCTGAACACAGACGCCGAAGGCCGTCTGGTTCTGTGTGACGCTCTGACCTTGGGTATTCGCGATTACCAACCAGAAACCTGTGTCGATGTCGCCACCCTGACTGGCGCCTGCATGGCGGCACTGGGTAAAGTGAACTCCGGCCTGTTTACCGAAGACGAGGCGCTCGCCACCGAATTACTGACAGCGGGCCAGACCTCAGGCGACCGTGTATGGCGACTGCCATTGGAAGACGATTATCAGCCGTTACTGGACAGCAACTTTGCCGACATGGCGAACATTGGTGGGCCATTAGCGGGCGCAACGACCGCCGCCTGCTTCCTGTCACGCTTCACCGAAGACACTCGCTGGGCGCACGTTGATATTGCTGGCCCGGCCTGGGGCGGTGACGGCACCAGCAAAGGCTCGACAGGTCGTCCGGTGCCCCTGCTGACGACCTACCTGCTGAACAAAATTCAGTAAGGCTAGCGCCCGAAGAAAACTTCCACCCGGTGCGGCGCATCACGGTAACGTGATTCGTCCCGGGTGGTCAGTACGATACGATTAGACGGCACGCCGCGTCGCACCAGATAAGCAAACACCGCCTTCGCCCGCTGGTACGCCAGCCCTGATATTTTCGCATCTGGGTTCTCCAGATCGCCGGTACCTACCACCACCAGCGTCACCCCCGGACACTTCATAAAGGTATCCGATAACGCATTCAGATCCGTGATGTAATCACGACGAATCAGATACGAGTAGGATTCGAACTCCACCAAAGGTGAGCGCAGATTCAGCCCGCAGTCGGCCACATGGCTGGCAGCCACTCGTTCACTCACCACCTGATACGGTTGGTAAATGGGTTGAGGGTCTTGATTGGTGAGTCGTCGACTGGCGTTTCTACCACGCGATTCAGGTGCCCATGGGTACCATTGCACGCCCAGACCGACACTAAACACATCCCCCGCCGTACGCTCAAACCCAAGTTTGGCCGACCAGGCGCGGGCCAGGCCATAAGTGACCCCAGCACCCAGTGACAGGTTCACTGGGTTCTGCAATTCGATATTGGCATCCCCCGCTGACAACATACGACTCAGCCCTGCACTCACGTAACCGTTCCACTTGTACGGCCAGTCGTCATCGTAACGTCGATTGGCGTACCAGAGTCCCGGATACCAAAGCGCATTCACCGTGGCAAAGCGATAACCGATGGTTTGCGAATTGTCGCCCTGACGCACCACCGCCTCACCTTTGTCAGCCAACCCCAGCTCCACGGCCCATTGCGGCGCCACATCGTATCCTAAGGCGACCTGACCACCCACCGCCTGTGACTGCTCCAACGCATACACAGAATCTTGCGTCAGAGGGGAAAAACGAGACCACTCAAGTGAACCGCTAACGTAAGCATGCTCCTGCCATTCGGCGGCCCAGACGGGCACACTAGCCAAGAGCGCCACGCTACTAGACAAGATAGAAGCCATGATCGAAGAGCCCACAGTCAATCTCAGACCTGCAATCCTGTTAGCGCCCTTAACAGTCAACGCACGAGCAGAACGGCGTCGCAACATCATCAAGCCCAACGCGCTGATCACACTCCAGAGGCCTGTGATGCTGCCCACGCCTGTCGACGCCGTGGCGTAGTCCGCCGGTCCACTGGCACCCGGAGTGCCGGGCACTGGCGCCTGATAACGAGTATCGCCATCGAGATAATCCGGGATGCCATCTCCGTCCGTGTCGGGGCAAGCGCTGCGATCCGGGCACTCCTGATCGTCGGTGAGGCCATCATTGTCACTATCAAGGTCGCTATCAAGGTCACTGTCGCCATCTTGGTTACCTGGATTTTCGTTGTCATTCACACCATCGCCGTCGCTATCGAGGCTCATATAATCCGGCGTGCCGTTATTATCAGTATCGCGACACAGCGGATACCCTAATGGGCATTCTTCAGCATCACTCAAGCCGTCACCGTCACTGTCACCACCATCGACGGACGATGCCTGATCATCGGCATCTACTTGCGCTGGAATACCATCACCGTCGAGGTCCTGATTCAATGCCGATGCGTACAAGGTTTCCTCTGCATCGCTGATGCCGTCATTGTCGGAATCCAGATCGCGAACGTCACTCAGGCCATCGCCATCGGTGTCCAGAAGTTGCCACGCATCCCAGAGTCCGTCCTGATTTTCATCCGGTCCCTGATCCAACTGACCGTCACCGTTACGATCGGAATCCAGATAATCGTCGTAACCATCGCCGTCTTCATCCAGACCACTGAGGCCGGCTTCCATTCCATCGGCAATGCCATCACCGTCGGTATCCTGAGTCGCGTAATCCGGCACGCCGTTACCATCGCTATCGGCACAGCATTCATAGCCATCCGGCACACCGTCGAGATCACTATCGCCGCCACCTAAACGCTCATCGGCATCGCGCACCTGCACAAGGCCATCAGCATCCGCATCATCCAACGACTCCCAACGGTCGTCGATGCCATCGCCGTCGCTATCGTTGTCCAGCGCATCCATCGTGCCGTCATCGTCGGAATCTCGCAGCACGTGATCGAGAATACCGTCGCCATTGCTGTCCTGGCCCGCACTTTGGTCAGCATCGAAAGCATCGTCGATACCGTCGCCGTCACTGTCGGTGCCACTCAGTACCGCACCCAGCTCTTCGTCATCGCGGTAATCATCGCCGTCAGAGTCCCGCGCATTGGCATTGAGGCCAGCCAAAGTTTCAAAACGATTACTCAGGCCGTCGCGATCGCTGTCGTTGCTGGCATCCAACACATCGATCATGCCGTTGTTGTTGTCGTCAGCAGGTGTCGCTGGATCGTCTCCCACCTCGATGCCATCAAGTACGCCATCGCTATCACTGTCCGGATTAAAGGGGTCGGTACCAAGGCGTGCCTCGTCATCATCACTCAGGCCATCGTTATCATCGTCCGTATCCAGAAAGTCCGAGACCTGATCACCATCGCTGTCTGCAGGTTGACTGGCAGCGTCCCGAGGATCACTGCCAGCCAGAGATTCGTCCTGGTCGGTGTAGCCATCGTTATCGTCATCGGGATCGCTGTTGTCACCAATGCCGTCGCCGTCAAAGTCGGTGGTTTCCGTGCCATCAAAAGGAAATGCATCGTCGCGATCGACCACGCCATCGCCGTCACTGTCGCGTGTCATGGCCAGTGTCAGCACATCGCCGTGATGTAAATTAATGCCATCAATCACGCCATCAGCGCTTAATTCACCCAGCGTTTCGGCTGACTCGTTAAACGCTGCGTTTCCCTGGCGTCGCAACAAGTAAACGCGCGCGTCCGCTGGTAATGTCGGCAAGGTGAACTTCATGGCAGCCGCAGGCACTGTCCCCCGGGTCTGTACCGCCCAGCTGCGCTGACTGCGATACGAATAAGGGCCCACCACATCGGGGCGATTCAGCGTCATGCTGCCACCGTTGTGGCCAATCAACATAAAGCTCTGATCAATCGCAAAATCGCTGCGTGTTGATGCCACATTACTACTGGCAAAATCGGCGTCCAACGACAACACGGTTTCAGGTGCACTGACTGATTGCGATACGCGCTGGTGCAGACCCGAAGCGTCATCGCGACCAAGACCAAACAGCGCCTGATTATGGCCGGCAACCAAGGTCTCATCCCATAAGGTAACGCCGTAGGAAGACAGCGGCACTTGCGGCAATTGAAGTCCGTATTTAATGGCCAGGTAGCTTTGAACGCGATGCAAATCGGACTCCGTCAGCGCCTCCGGATACCAGAGTACTTCCATGACATCGCCGTTAAAGCCCACGGCATCTTCCGACCAGTATTTACCGTAACCAATCGACAAGGCATTACCACGGGTCACTGCCGGCGCGTCAATATCGAATAAGGTCTCGTTGCCATTCACACCGATACGAATATTTCGGTTCTCTGCGCCACCAATCACGGTATGGTTCAGCACCAACTGATTGAGAGGTACAGAGGGGCCATCCAGATAGGTCGGTAGTGAGCTGCCATCTTTATCGAGCGCCAACTGCAACAGTCCCGGAGCATCCGCATCTCTGCCGGTCAGGGTCAGCCCCGGTTCATTGGCGTAGGCCAACAATCCATTTTCACTGTCCAGACCGGTGACGCGAGCGCCTCCTGAAGCAGGGAACGCCGTATTACGGGTAACCGTCACGACCGTGAGCGGAGTCGTTTGTGTTCCTGATGGCACAAACGATGCGTCCGTTTCTACGAACATACGATTGCGGCTGAAACCCCGAACGAACGGATGAAAATTGTGCTGAGCATCGGCGGCACTGAGCGCCCAGGGAGCCTCTTCATCGACATAGGCTTCGATGTCGTTGGCATTCACGGAGTGGTCTTTCCAGGCGAGACTGATGTCCGTTCCGGCATCATCACTGCGCACCCAGAACCCCGGCTCGCTGACACCGCCCGGTGCAGCCTGCGTCATTGCAGACATCAGAAGCATTGCTGGAAGAACCAATGCAGGAAGAACCATCCAGGACAAAGCAATCGCGAGACTCCCCGTCCTGAGTAGGCCGCAATCTTCAAAGCGCGACGCTCGCATGCATGACAACAGGGCACGAGTACTCGTGGAAATAACAGATGATGCGACGCTGTGCGCACGGCACAAACGATGATTCAGAGGCATTTGATACTCCATCCCGTAACAACTCAGGGCGAAGACGAACGTGGTCGGGTGGCTGTTGTTATTGGATCCAACCCTAAACTGTGCAGTGAGCTGCACTCGCGTGTCACTAGCGTGACAATGGGAATATCTTAGAGAGGCAACGGCCGCATTACAATATGTAACGCGGCCGCCTTACTTTTGGTTTACAAGCGTTTCTTAATTACCAGAGTGGTCGCCGAAGTAGACTTCTACCCGACGCTTCTCAGCCTCTTCCAGGCCTCGGGATTCATCCATGCCTCGTGAGATCTTCACGATGCGATTGGATGGCACACCCCGCTCCATCAGATACTGAGCCACGGCATCCGCTCGACGTAACGCCAGACGCTGGTTGTAACGCTGCGAGCCACGACTGTCGGTAAAGCCGATCAGAGTGATCTCCATATTCGGGCATTTGAAGAAATCGTCAGCCGCCTCATCCAACTGCTCGTTAAACTTGCTCTGTAAGCGGAAGGAGTCATAACCGAACAACACATCCGCGCGTGAACGTTCCACCTGACAGGTTTCCTCGATTGGCATCGGCGGAATCACAATCACGGTCGGTGCGTTACGAGGAATCGCCACTTCAACCGGCACATAAATAGGCGCCACCGACTCTTCCACCACAACAGGCGCTTGCGTGCCGCGTGATGTTGGTGCAAACGGATACCAGACCAACGACAATCCCCAGGTCAGTACATCCCCGGATACCCGATCCAGCGAGGCACGCAACTGCAGGTCGTGTCGTAAGCCGTAGGTCAAACCCGCACCATAGGTCAGGTTGACGCTATTCACGGCTTCGGCCAGTGCATCGCCCGATGTAAACAGCTTACTCATCCCCCCGGACAGGTACCAATTCAGCTTCTGCGGCCAGTCGTCATCGTAACGACGATTGGCATACCAGAGGTCCGGAAACCACTTAGCCGTTAAGGTCGTCGCCTGATACTCAACATTCACATCCTGAGCAATGGTGGTGGCGGTTAACTCACCGAGATCGGCATAGGTGAATTCCACCGCCAACGCATCGAGTAAGTCATAACCTGCGCCGATACCCAGCCCCCAGTCATGGCGGTCCTGAATGTTAATCCCACCGCCCTGAGTCATTGGCGCAAAACGGGAATATTCCAGGGTACCTTGTACGTAGGCGCGATCCAGATCCCACTCCAGCGATGAGGCGTTGCTGCTGAGCAACGCCAGCAACAATGCCCAATGACGACGGCGGATCAAGCCAAGGCCAGCAACCGCCCACAACCAATGCAAACTACCGGTACCGGTTGAGGTTTGCAGGAAGCCTTCACGGCTGTCGATCACACCATTGCCATTGCTGTCACGGTTTTCACGACCGTCCGGAATACCATCACCATCGGTATCGGCATTACGCGGGTCGCTACCGGCGGCGATTTCATCACCGTCGCTGATACCATCGTTGTCCGAGTCGGCATCGTTCGGATCCGTACCTAACGTGGCTTCGTCAGCATCGCTGATGCCATCGCCGTCGGTATCTGGGTTGCCCGGCGCCAGATCTGGGCGATCATCGGTATCGTCCATGTAGTCTGGCGTTCCATCACCATCGGTATCCGCACAGTTCGGGTACTGATCCGCACACTCGTCCGCATCGCTGATGCCATCGTTGTCGCTGTCACCACCATCGCCGTTGTCACCACCGTTAAAGGCGTCGACTCGATCCGGAATGCCATCGCCATCACTGTCGCGATTTGGATAAGCACCGTAGCCGCTTTCTTCCTCATCCGGGATACCGTCGTTATCACTGTCGGCATCGCGGTAATCGGCCAGGCCATCACCATCCGAGTCCAGTGGCAGCCAGTCATCACGTAGGCCATTGCCGTCTTCGTCAGGACCGTTATCCACCACACCATCGCCATTCACGTCGGCATCGTAGACATCGTCGTAGCCGTCCAGATCTTCATCATTGCCAGAAATACCCGCTTCATCACGATCGTCGATGTAATCGCTGTCGGTATCTTCCTGCATGTAATCTGGCTGACCGTCACGATCCGTGTCGTAGCAGCACTCAATCGCATCCGGCAGACCGTCGCTATCACTGTCACCGCCCCCGATTTCATTGACCGGATCAAACAGATCAGGAATGCCATCGTTGTCGGTATCCGTCAGGCCCTCATCAATGTCGTAAATACCGTCATTGTCGCTGTCGGTGTCTGTCAGGTTCGGTTCGCCGTCGCCATCAATATCCATCAATGCGAAGTCAGCAACGCCGTCGCCATCGTTATCCGGTTCACCCAGAACCGAGGCATCCATCGCATCATCAATGCCGTCCGCGTCTGAATCGATCCCGGTCAGTACGACGGCAATTTCCTGCGAATCGCCATAGCCGTCGTTATCACTGTCGGCGTTTTCTGGGTCAGACCCGATCACGCTTTCCAGGTAATTAGACAGGCCATCACCGTCAGAGTCGTTGGTGTTATCCGCCGCGTCTGGCGTACCGTCACCATCAGAATCCGTTGGCTCATCTGGGTTACCAATTTCAGTTCCGTCATCAACGCCGTCACCGTCGGAGTCCGGGTTATTCGGATCCGTGCCAATGGTCTCCTCATCTTCATCGGAGATGCCATCGTTGTCGTCGTCGTTGTCATTGGCGTCAGAGATACCGTCACCGTCGTTATCCGCTGGCGTATCGCCACCGTCTAACGGATCTGTGCCGTTGTCGATTTCGTCTTCGTCGGTGTAACCGTCGTTGTCGTCGTCGTCGTCCGCGTTGTTACCGGTGCCGTCGCCGTCGGTATCCGTGTCTTCGTTCGGATCGTTCGGGAAGGCATCCTCATTGTCGTTCACGCCGTCGTTATCGTCGTCGTTTTCAGAAACGTCAGAGATACCATCGTCGTCGTTGTCGGCCGGAACGTCGTCGCCATCCAGAGGATCGGTGCCTGCGGCGACATCGTCTTCGACGGTGTAACAGTAGTTGTCGTAATAGTTATACTCGTT
>JAYYHP010000230.1:0-6437 GCA_036148335.1 Pseudomonadota bacterium | reverse complement strand
TTTACGCTCATCAAGATCAACGCCCACGACTTTCACGAAAATGTGATCGCCTAGACGGAAGCTGCGACGCGTACGTTCACCGATTAAACGATGTTTTACGGCATCAAACTGGTAGTAGTCGTTTTGCAGCGTGCTGACGTGTACCAGACCTTCGACGTACACATCTTTCAGCTCAACAAATAAACCAAACCCGGTGACGGCAGAAATCACACCCTCAAAGTCTTCACCGACTTTGTCGCGGATGTATTCGCACTTAAGGAAGTCCGTCACGTCACGGGTGGCATCATCGGCTCGACGTTCGGCCATTGAGCAGTGCTCACCGAGATGCACCATGGCCTGCAAGTCGTACGGGTAAATCGTGCGCTTCGCCAGCTCACCGGCGCCATCCACGCGGCGTACGTGCTTACATTCGCGATCGCTGCGGATCACACTGCGAATACCGCGATGCACCAACAAATCCGGGTAACGACGGATCGGAGAAGTAAAGTGGGTGTAGGCCTTAAACGCTAAGCCAAAGTGGCCTTCGTTCTCGGGGTCGTACACCGCCTGACTCAGAGAACGCAGCAATACGGTCTGAATCAGGTGCGAGTCCGGGCGGTTTTCAATCTGGCTCAGTAGCGTCTGATAATCTTTCGGCGCGGGGTCTTTGCCATTTGGCATAGACAAGCCCATTTCGCCCAAAAATGCGCCAAGGTTTTCCAGCTTTTCCGAGCTTGGGCCTTTGTGTACCCGGTACAGGGCAGGAATGTCGTAACGGGTAAAGAAATCCGCCGCACACACGTTCGCCGCCAGCATGCATTCTTCAATCAGCATGTGAGCGTGGTGACGTTCGGTCGGTACGATTTCCTGAATTTTGCGTTCAGCGTCAAACACGATGCGGGTTTCAACGGAGTCAAAATCCATCGCACCGCGCGCTTCGCGCTGTTCACGCAGAATGTGGAATAAACGGTACAGCTCATCGACATGGGGCACGACGTCGGCGTAATGTTCGCGCCATTGCGCCTGCACGTCCTGCTCGGCGTCGGGATTAATCATGTCCCAGACCTTGTTGTAGGTCAGGCGCGCGTGCGAGTGGATCACGGCTTCCATGAATTTATAACCCGAGATCCGCCCAGCCTTCGACACGGTCATTTCACAGACCATGGTCAGGCGATCCACGTGCGGATTCAACGAGCACAAGCCGTTAGACAACTTCTCTGGCAGCATGGGCACCACGTTGCCCGGGAAGTACACCGAGGTCGCGCGCTGATGTGCTTCGTTATCCAGTGGCGACTTCACCTTCACATAATGTGAAACGTCGGCAATGGCCACCCACAGGCGCCAGCCACCGGTATTTTTATTACGCTCACAGTAGACGGCATCGTCGAAGTCGCGCGCGTCTTCACCATCGATGGTCACGAACGGCAGATGACGTAAATCAACGCGGTGGACTTTGTCAGCCTCGCGGACGTCATCAGAGATTTTCTTGGTTTCATTCACAACGTCCGCCGGCCATTCGTGCGGAATATTGTGGCTACGGATGGCAACGTCGATTTCCATCCCCGGCGCCAGATGCTCACCCAGGACTTCCACCACTTCACCCATCGGCAAGCCTTTGTGCGACGGCTGACGAGTAATATTGGCAACCACGAACTGGCCATGCCCCGCGCCACTGCGTGCATCGGCAGGAATCAACACTTCCAGAGGTATACGCTTGTTGTCTGGCTGGACAATACCCACGCCAGATTCTTCAAAGTAACGCCCGACAACGTGCGTCGTATTGCGCTCCAGTACTTCGAGAATCTTGCCTTCCGGACGACCACGACGATCGAGGCCCAGAATCTGCACCGCGACTTTGTCGCCATGAAAGACTTTGCGCATCTGGCGGTTCGAGAGGTAGACATCATCGCCGTCATCGCGCAGCACAAAGCCAAACCCGTCCCGGTGACCCATGACGGTACCGCGCACCAGATTCACTTTATCCATCGGCATGAATTGATTACGACGATTGCTGATTAGCTGGCCATCACGGCACATGGCGATCAGGCGGCGACGCAGAGCTTCGACACGCTCTTCGTCGGTTTCGTTCAGTGCCTCACACACTTCCGGATGCGTCAGCGGGCTCGGCGCCTGCTCTAACAGCATCAGCAGTGCCTCACGGCTGGCCACTGGGTTGTCGTATTTCTCGGCCTCTTGGGCGGCGTTCGGGTCGCGAATGACCGGCGGACGCTTACTGGAATCGCTCAAGCGATGACTCCTGTGAGTAAATGTGCCGCCAGTATACCGGATGCCCTGCCACCCTGCCTCAGGGAGTGCTCAGAGTGCGCGAAAGTTAATCACATTGGCTTCGCGACGCTGGCCAGCGGCAGCTAAACGATCAAGGTATTCCTGCCACAAGCGATCCCGCTCCTGACACAAATGATGAAGATAGGCCCAGTCGTACAGGCCGGAATCGTGTCCGTCTTCGAACACCAGTTTCAGCGCATAGTTGCCCGCAGGCTCCATGCGCATCAGGCCAACGTCCTTCTTGCCGACCTGCAACACCTCATTACCCACGCCATGGCCCCGCACCTCAGCTGAGGGCGAGTACACCCGCAGGAATTCAAAGCTCAGACAATAAGGCGTTCCCTGATAGGTAAACTCAACCTCACGGCTGGCCTTACGCACTTTAATTCCGTCGGGCATCATGGCGTTGTCTCCTTAGAGAATAAACTGACTGAGATCCTGATCCTGCGACAAGGCACCCAGGCGCTCGTCGACGTAAGCCGCATCGATATTCACGGCCTCCTGCAGGTCCGTCGCGTCAAACGACACGCTCTCTAACAGGCGTTCCATCAGAGTATGCAAACGACGCGCACCAATGTTTTCGGTGCTTTCATTCACGTGATACGCAATCTCGGCCAGTCGCTTAATGCCACAAGGCGCAAACTCCACCTGCAAACCTTCGGTAGCGAGCAGGGCTTTGTACTGCACCGTCAGCGAGGCGTTTGGTTCGGTCAGAATGCGCTCAAAATCGTTTGGCGTCAGCGCTTGCAGTTCCACACGGATTGGCAGACGACCCTGTAATTCAGGAATCAGATCCGATGGTTTCGCCAGATGGAACGCCCCGGAAGCCACAAACAGAATATGGTCAGTTTTCACCATGCCGTGTTTGGTGCTGACAGTGCAGCCTTCAATCAACGGCAACAGATCGCGCTGCACGCCTTCACGTGACACATCACCACCCGAACCGCTTTCCTGACGCTTACAGACTTTGTCGATCTCATCGATAAAGACAATGCCATTCTGCTCCACCAGCTCCAGCGCACGTGCTTTGAGTTCTTCCATGTTCAACAGACCGGCGGCTTCTTCGTCGCACAATTGCTTCATGGCATCGGCGATTTTCATTTTGCGCTTGGTCTTCTTATCGCCACCCAGATTGGCAAACATATTTTGCAGCTGGCTGGTCATTTCCTCCATGCCCGGCGGAGTCATGATCTCAACACCGACCGGCGTCTGTGACACGTCGATCTCGATTTCTTTGTCGTCGAGCTCACCGTTGCGCAACTTACGACGGAAAATCTGACGCGTGCTGCTGTCTTCTTTCGGCTCTTGCGTGGTGTCCCAGGTGCTTTCACGCGCCGGTGGCAGCAGAGCATCAAGAATGCGCTCTTCCGCCTGCTCTTCGGCACGGGTACGGACCTTTTTCATTTCCTGCTCACGCAGCAGTTTGATGCCGGTTTCTACCAGGTCACGAATGATGGACTCGACGTCTTTACCGACGTAACCCACTTCGGTGAACTTGGTGGCTTCGACCTTAATAAACGGCGCATTCGCCAACTTGGCGAGACGACGGGCGATTTCGGTTTTACCAACACCGGTCGGGCCGATCATCAGAATATTTTTAGGTGTGACTTCTTCACGCAGCTCAGCGTCGAGCTGCATACGACGCCAGCGATTACGCAGGGCAATGGCCACCGCGCGCTTCGCATCGTGCTGACCAATAATGTGCTGATCCAGCTCATGTACAATTTCACGTGGGGTCATCTGGCTCATGCGTTATCTCCCGCGTCGAGTGATTCAATGGTCAGGTTGGTATTGGTGAACACACAAATTTCACCGGCGATGTTGAGGCTCTTTTCAACAATCTCACGAGCACTCAGCTCAGTGTTATCTAACAAAGCGCGAGCCGATGCCAAGGCGTAGTTACCGCCGGAACCGACGCCAATCAGATCGTCTTCTGGCTGCAGCACATCGCCATTGCCGGTAATAATCAGAGACGCCGTGTGATCAGCGACCGCCAGAATGGCTTCTAATTTGCGCAGGGCACGATCCGAGCGCCACTCTTTGGCCAGCTCCACCGCCGAGCGCGTCAGCTGACCGCCATTGGCCTGCAGCTGGGCTTCGAATTTTTCAAACAGGGTAAAGGCATCGGCGGTGCCGCCTGCGAATCCCGCCAGCACTTTGCCGTCGTATAAACGGCGAACTTTACGGGCGTTGCCTTTCATTACGGTGTTGCCCAAAGAAACCTGGCCGTCGCCTCCGATGACGACCTGGTCGCCCCGGCGTACGGATACAATCGTAGTCATGACTCTGTACCTATGTGTCGCGATGTAACGTGTAGGGGAAGATGGGGGCGTGTCTGGCGAGTTTCAAGAGAGGCGCTTTGCTCGAGACGCGAGCATGCGACAAACGCACAAAAGACAGTTAAGTCACAAAATCATTTAATGACTTAACCGTCATGCGCAGCCTAGCGCGCACGCACGCCATCAATCGCCTCACACAACAGCGCCAAGCCCTCGGTCGCGCGCGGTCCCGAGCGCAGTAGCGCCGAGCTATTCACCGGAATCAAAGCCTCGTTCTGCACCGCCTGAATCATTGGCCAGTGCGACCACAGCGCCTCGGTCGAGGCCTGCGCATTGGTGTGGCTCGACATAATAATCACTTGCGGGTCTTTCACGACCACACTCTCCAGCGACACCACTGGATACGGCGCACTGGCTTGTGCAAACACATTCACCCCGCCACAGTCGTGGATCAGAGCTTCGACCCAACTGTCCGCTCCCACGGTGCGCAATGGCTCCCACGACAATTGATAAAAGACCCGCACCGGGGCTTTCTGACGGTACTGATTCAGTAACGCCTGATAACGCGCATCAAAACGCGCTGCCGCGGCCTGCCCCGCCTCCGGTTCACCCACGGCGACACCCAGTCGAATCAGATCATCGCGTACCTGCGGCATGGTCTTTGGATCAACGTACAGCAACGGCAAACCAAGAGAGGCCAGCTTATCGAGATCGGACTGACGATTGCCACTCTTCCAGGCCACAATCAGATCCGGCTCCAGTGTCAGAATCCGCTCAATATCGAGGCCCGCGTAGTTGCCGACCCGAGGGATGCGCGTCGCGGCCTCCGGGAAATCCGCATACTCAACGCTGCCCACCACGCGATCACCAACGCCAATATCAAACAGCATTTCGGTCGACGACGGCGACAACGCAATAATGCGCTCCACCACAGGCGCAGCATGCACGACCACTGAGGACAGCACCCCAACCGTCAGAACTCCCACGACCAACCAACCGATGGCCAATAACCCGGTAATGTTCGGCGCCGTTTTCATGGCCACGTCACCACCCCAGACATACCGACTCACCAGTCAACGCCTTTGCGCGCTTTAATGCCCGCTCGATAAGCGTGTTTTTCATCTTTGACTTCGCTGACGGTGTCCGCCAGATCACGCAGTTCTTTAATGGCACCACGCCCCGTGATAACCACGCTCTGATTTTCTGGACGCTGGCGAATCGCATTCAGAACCTCCTCGCGGTTCAGATAGTCGTAGCCCAGCATGTAGGTCAGCTCGTCGAGCAAAACCAGATGGTACTTAGGGTCCGCCAGAAAAACTTTCGCCTGCTCCCAAACGGCCTCAGCCGCGGCGATGTCCGCCTCACGGTCCTGAGTTTCCCAGGTAAACCCAGTAGCCATGACGGCAAACGGAACGCCATGGCCTTCCAGCAAGGTACGCTCGCCACAATCCCACTGGCCCTTAATGAACTGCACCACGGCAGCGTCATAACCATGCCCAACCGCGCGAGCAACGGTACCAAAACCAGAAGTGGACTTACCTTTACCATTGCCGGTAATCACAATCACAATGCCACGCTCTTCGGTGGCTTTGGCAATGCTGGCGTCGACCTTTTCTTTTTGCTTTTTCGCCTTCTTTTTATGACGCTCGTTCTTGTCTTGATCTGTCATTTTTTTACCTTGAATTCTGCTAAGCAGAAAATGGTTAAATTAATTTTTTAAAATACGATTTAACTGGCAACCTGCTGGGATCGAATCAGTTCAATAATGGCCTCGATATCGAGATGCTCTTCATAGGCATCCGCCAACCGATCAATCGAGGCTTCGCGTTTTTTCTGCCAGTCCTGTGCGGCAATTTGAATGCGATCACTCTCCCCCACGCCAGAATTGCCCAG
>JAYYHP010000229.1:0-5300 GCA_036148335.1 Pseudomonadota bacterium | reverse complement strand
GTTTTCTCTCTCAGCCGTTTGCGCTGAGCGCTGTCGCTGATGATGAATTTGAACGACGCCTGGGCCTGGCGTATCAGAGCGACTCGTCCGAAGCCATGGAAATGGTTGAGGGCTTGGGCGATGACATGGATCTCGCCAGCCTGGCCGACTCGGTTCCGGAGACCGAAGACCTTCTCGAGCAGGAGGGCGACGCACCGATTAAACGCTTAATTAACGCCTTGCTTACCGAGGCAGTGAAAGAAGGCGCCTCGGACGTTCACGTCGAGACCTATGAAAAGCGCCTGGTCGTTCGTTTCCGCGTAGACGGTGTCTTACGCGAAGTCGTTCAGCCTAAACGTGCACTGGCGGCTTTGCTGGTGTCGCGCATTAAAGTGATGGCGAAGCTGGATATCGCGGAAAAACGTGTTCCTCAGGACGGTCGGATTGCACTGCGTATCGGGGGGCGCGAGGTTGATGTTCGTGTCTCGACCATGCCATCCAGCCATGGCGAGCGAGTGGTGATGCGTCTGCTGGATAAGCAGGCTGGGCGTTTGGGTTTATCCCAGCTTGGCATGGCGCCACGCGACCTGCAGACCATGCGTAGCATCATCAGCAAGCCGCACGGCATTATTCTGGTGACCGGCCCAACCGGCTCCGGTAAAACCACCACCCTGTATGGTGCTTTGAGCGACCTCAATGACACCAGTCGTAACATCCTGACCGTCGAGGATCCGGTGGAATACAGCCTGCCGGGCATTGGCCAGACCCAAGTCAACACCAAGGCGGATATGACTTTCGCCAAGGGCCTGCGAGCTATTTTGCGTCAGGACCCTGACGTGGTCATGATTGGTGAGATTCGAGATCTGGAGACGGTTGAAATCGCCATTCAGGCATCGTTAACGGGTCACCTTGTATTATCCACCCTGCACACCAATACCGCAGTGGGTGCCATTACCCGACTGAACGACATGGGCGTTGAGCCTTTCTTGCTGTCGTCATCGGTGGTTGGTGTCATCGCTCAGCGATTGGTACGTGTACTCTGCGACGACTGCAAAGAAGCGCGTCCAGCCGACGCTGCTGAGTGTCAGCTATTGGGTGCTGATGCCGATCAGCCTCCGGTGATCTATCACGCTAAGGGGTGCGATCAGTGCAACCAGTTGGGCTATCGCGGTCGTCAGGGTATCTACGAAATTATTGAAGTCGATGACACTATGAAGTCATTGATTCATGACGAGGCCGGCGAACAAGCACTGGAGAATCATGCGCGCAGTCTGGGGCCAAGCATCCGTCAGGACGGCATTCGTAAAGTATTGGCCGGCTCAACCACCATCGAAGAGCTTCTGCGAGTAGCGAAACACTGAGATGGCGGCATTTGAGTATCAGGCGCTTGACGCCAAAGGTAAGCAAAAGAAAGGCGTCATGGAGGGCGACAGCGCCCGACAAATTCGCCAGCAACTGCGTGACAAGGGCTGGATGCCTCTGGCGGTTGAACCAACCACAGAGAAAGAGAAAAAGACCGGTGGTTTCTCCTTTAGTCGCGGCCCCAGCCTTTCAGTGGCTGAGCGTGCTCTGTTGTTGCGCCAGCTCTCTACGTTGATCGGAGCCGGCCTGCCCATTGATGAAGCGCTGAAAGCATTGGCAGACCAATCAGAGCGTCAGAAGACCAAAGCCATGGTATTGGCGATTCGGGCAAAGGTGACCGAGGGCTTCACGCTGGCCAAGGCCATGGAAGACTTCCCGCGCGCATTCCCACAGTTGTTTCGCTCGACCGTGAGTGCTGGTGAACAATCAGGCAACCTCGCGCCGGTGTTGGAGCGTCTGGCCGAATATTCGGAGCGCTCCCACGAGTCTGCGCAAACCATTCGTAATGCCACTATTTACCCAGTTATTCTCGTGGTTGTGGCCGTTGGTATTGTTGTGTATCTGGTTACCAATGTTGTGCCCAGCATCGTTGACGTCTTTGTGAAGAACGGGCAAGAGCTCCCATGGCTGACTCAGCAAGTGCTAAACCTGAGTCACTTCATTTCCTCCTACGGGATTTTTGTGTTCATTGCCGCGATTGTCGGCGGAGTCGTGTTTGGCAACCTGATGCGAAAGAAAGGGTTTCGTTACCGCGTACATCAAAGTTGGTTGACCCTGCCGTTGGTCGGGCGGTTTATTCGTGATCTGAACACAGCGCGATTTGGCAGCACGCTTGGGATTCTGACCAGCAGTGGTGTGCCCTTGGTCGAGGGTATGAAAATCGCCAGCGATGTCGTGCAGAATCTTCCTATCAAATCAGGGCTGAACGAAGCGACAGTTCGGGTGACCGAAGGAGGTAGCCTGCACGCCGTATTAAAAGAAACCGGGTATTTCTCACCCATTATGCTGCATATGATTGCCAGTGGAGAAAGCAGCGGAGAGTTGGATGCCATGCTGGTCCGCACAGCTGCACAGCAAGAGAAAACCATCGAGTCTAACGTGTCGGCCATGATCTCGGTCTTTCAACCCATGGCATTGCTGGGAATGGCTGGGGTCGTTGCTCTGATCGTTGTCGCGATCATGCTGCCGATTCTTGAATTACAACAAATGGTGCAATAGGAGAACATAATGCGTCATCAGAAGTCACAACACGGTTTTACACTTATTGAAGTGATGGTGGTTATCGCCATCATCGGCGGCATCCTGGCTTTGGTTGCCACTAACATCATCGGCTCTGCCGATGACGCTCGCGTGAAAACTACGCAAAGCCAGATCAAGCTTATCGAGGGCGCCCTCGATATGTACAAACTGCACAACTATCGCTACCCAACCACCGAGCAGGGTTTGGAAGCTCTGGCACAGAAGCCAACATCATCGCCTGAGCCTAAAAATCATCAGTCTGGTGGTTATCTGAAGGGCGGCAAAGTGCCACGTGATGCCTGGGATAACGAATTCCTGTACTTCGAAAACAAAGGTCAGGTTGAAATCCTGTCGCTGGGCTCCGATGGTCAGGAAGGCGGCGAAGGCGACGCAGCGGACATCAGCAATCAGGCTCTCTGATGGTTCGACTGGCGCGCGGATTTACTTTGCTGGAGGTCATGGTTGTACTCATGATCGTCGGCATGTTGCTATCACTGGTAAATCTTAATTTCAGTGATCGAGCCGCGCGTCAGGAAGCTGAACAACTGGCCAAGCGCCTGACGGTTGCTTTTAACCAGTATCGGGAAGAAGCACTGTTTCAGAATCTGGACCTGGGGCTGGCCTGGCATCCGGAGCGTTTCGCGCTCAAGGTTTTTTACGACATTCGTTTACCGTCCGTGGTTCAGGGAATGAGCCAGGAGCATGTCAGTCAACTGCAGGACAATCCCTGGGCGAAGGGCGACTTGCCTCTCGCTGAAAGCCAATCCATTCCAGAGACTCTCTCATTAGAGATTGAGGTCGAAGGGGATGAGGTTGAGCCCGTGGACGATCTGGACGATGAAGCGCCTGTCCCTGTGATTTTCTTCTTCTCATCCGACGAATACACCCCTCTGGCCGTGACGGTGCGACATCCGGACGATGACACCTTTGCGTTGCGCGTTTTTGGTGACGGCGTTGGACCGATACGCTGGGAGGTCATGGATGAGTTCTGAGCGACCTTCACCATGTCAGGCGCGCCAGACGCGTCTGTCACGCCGATCGCTATCGGGCTTCACCTTGCTTGAAGTTATGGTGGCGGTTGCGATCTTCGCCGGCATTGCAGTGGCGATCACGGATACAACAAGCAGTCGGGTCAACAATCTGCTGTCTATTCGTGACATGACCCTGGCTTCCTTTGTGGCCGAAAATCGCATGACCGACATTCAACTCGCTGGCGGCGTGCCGGCCCCCGGCGAGACGCGTGACACCGCTGAGTTAGCCAATACAGAGTGGGCGTTATTGACGACGGTGGAGAAAACGCCGTTCCCTGAAGTTATGCGCATTGAAATCGCAGTTTCAAAGGCAACTGCGCCCGACGCAGTCATTTACCGCTTGACCGGAATACAGGGGCCCAACTGATGTTTCGCTCACGCGGTTTTACTTTGCTGGAAGTTCTAGTGGCGGTGGCCAGTTCCGCCGCCGTTGGTGTCGCTGCCGTACAGTTGCTCAGTAATGTCGCTAACGTTGGCAAGTCGTCCGAGGAACGTGCGGACGAGGTGGCGGCACTGCAGCGCTGGAACCAAATTTTGTCACGCGACATCAGTCAGTTAATCAATCGTGAAATCCGGGATCAGTATGGTGATCCGCTGCCATCGCTTATGGTCGGGAGTGGCGACTATCCGCTGGAATTCACACTAAGTGGCTGGCGCAATCGCCCAACGACGGAAGATCCAAGATCTACATTGCAGCGAGTTGCGTATCGAAGCGAGCCCATGGATTCAGAGCCCTGCACACCCGCGAGAGAGCGTTTGGCACTCCTGGAAGGTGTGGATGAATACGACTACGAAACGGATTTCGAATGCCTGGTTCGCTACTACTGGCACGTGCTTGATCGTGGCGATAATAGCGAGCCGTCGACTCAGGTAATTTACGATCAAGTCAGTGACTTCGAGATTGAGCTGGTCGTCAGCCTGCCTGCACTCAACGGTCAGGACAGTCCACCCGAATTGAGCAGTTCAGATTACTGGCCGCCGTTAACGCCAGAGGAGGGTCAGCGCCCGGTAGCTATAGTGGTGCGCACTGAGATGCCTGCGTTTGGCAATATCGTTCGACAGTGGCCAATAGCACATGACTAATTTCAGACATCGGATGAGGCCGCCGCGTTCGCGTCAACAGGGCATGGTACTGTTGATGGTTCTGCTGATTTTTGCGGTCGTTGCCATGATTGCCGCCAATATGGTGGAGCGTCAGGCCGTCGATATTGAGCGGGCGCAAACCCTGTTTTCACAGCAACAGGCGAGGCAGTTTGCATTAGGCGCAGAGAGTGCGACGCGAACGGGGCTCTACCTCGACTGGAAGGCCAACTCCCAGCTCGATCATGCACTTGAGGAGTGGGCACAGCCACGGACCTTTCCGCTGGACCCAGGTGTCATCGAGATACACCTTGCTGACTTGCAGGGTAGATTCAATCTTAACAGCATGCTGCCTGGTGGAAGTGTCTCTGTGTACACACAGCGTTTTCGCAATCTGCTGAACCTTTTAGGGGTGGATGTAACGATTGCCGATCGTTGGCAGAAGTGGCTAGACCCTAACAGCAACGTAGACAACCAATACTTATCCAAGGAGCCGGGTTACCGTCCTGCGTATGCTGAATGCAAACACACCAGTGAGTTAATGTTGATTGAGGGCGTCGACCTTGCGGTTTACGCCATGCTCGAGCCTTACATAGCCTGTTTGCCGGC
>JAYYHP010000228.1:0-6110 GCA_036148335.1 Pseudomonadota bacterium | reverse complement strand
GCTCGGATGGTTCTTTGGGAGGTTACCGTTGGGGCACTGACCTGAAGACACGCCTGCTGGCGCGTGAGTGTGAACTTACTTCTTCACTGATTCGTCAGGTTTGTGGATAAATCAAGTTATTTTTCTTATCGTTTGTCGTCTGCGGACGTTGTTATTTTGGCGTATTGTCAAGAAATAAGCCTAACCTTATGAAAAATATAGGTTTTTCGTGATTTCTGTTCGGCTTTTGAACAATTCTCAGTTGTGAATATTCCACATTATCTGTGGATAACTTTGGGGAAAGTTTGCGGGAAAACGGCCGTAGGCCGCATGACCACAGGGCTGTTTTTAATCTGTGCGGAATCTGTTCAGCACTCAGGCCGCTACGGTGCAGTGATTGGCTGCCTGTAAGGTGTGAGCATAAAAAAAGCGACTGAAGCTCGGCTTACGTCGCTTTTTTTGTGAGCACTGGTTATGCGCTAGTCGTCGCTCACGTTGTGCTTAGAGCACTTCCTTGAGCGGCTCATGCTGTTCTGCATCAAGGCGTGGCCCAAATTGACTTACGACCTTGGCCGAGGCGGCGCTGGCCAGTCGACCGGCGGCCGCAAAATCGTGGCCGTGGGTAATGGCGTACAGGAAGGCACCAGCAAACATGTCGCCCGCACCATTACTGTCGACGGCCGTCACGGCGTTCGGGGCAATCTTGTGCAGTGTTTCACCGTCGTAGGCGAGGGCGCCTTGTGCACCTAAGGTGACGGCAAAGGTATTGGCCACTTTTTTCAGCGCTTCGATGGCGGCATCCAGGTCATCGGTGCCCGCAAACAGTTTGGCTTCCTGTTCATTACAGAACAGCAGGTCCACACCGTCACCAATCATTTCGGTCACACCGTCTTTAAAGAACTGCACCATGGCTGGGTCAGAGAAGGTCATCGCCACTTTAACGTTGTGCTTACGTGCCAGTTCGCGTACCTGAACGGCGGCCGCTCGGCTTGGATCGGAAGTGACCAGGTAGCCTTCGATGTATACGTATTCCGACTTCGCCAGAGCATCTTCGTCGATGTGATTGCTGTGCAACTCACTGGTAATGCCCAGGTAGGTGTTCATGGTGCGCTCAGCATCCGGGGTTACCATGACCAGGCACTTACCGGTGACGCCTTCGTCGCGGTCGTCGCCCAGGTTTGTATCGACGCCAGCGGCCTTCATATCCGCGATGTAAAAATCACCGGCTTCGTCGTTGGCGACATTGCAGGTATAGAAGGTGTTCGCGCCGAAGTAGCTGGCACCAATAATGGTGTTGGCGGCACTGCCACCACAGGCACGCTTTTTCAGGCCATAGCGTTCGGTCAGCGTGCTGAGCATGGACGCCAGTTGATCCTCTTCGATCAGGGTCATCATGCCTTTCTCGATGCCGGCGTCGGCAAAGAAAGCATCGTCAACTTCAAACTCTTTATCGACGAGGGCGTTGCCAATTCCGTATATGTGGTAACTCATGCGTGTGATTTCCTGCTGTCAGATCAATATGGGGAGGCAGTGTAGCGGAAAGCGCCAGCCCTTGCCGAGTCTGTCAGAGGATCGCGTCTGTCAGTGCAAGTCGCTATGATGCAACTATGAACAAACTTACGCGCTTTGTGCGTCATCAGAAACGTATTCGCCATGCGGTCTATATGACCGATCGCCACATTATGCGCAGCGTGCGTCGGACGGCCTTATTGCTGTCAGGCTTTGTCGCACTGCATGTGTTGGCCATGGCGCAGTTTGAAGGCTTGGGCTTGTGGGACGCCTGGTGGCTGACACTGACCACGCTGACGACGGTTGGCTACGGTGATTTGTCTGCCGCTACCGTGCCCGGACGCATCGCTACTATGGTGCTGATGTACGGCCTGGGCATTACTCTGATGACATTACTGATCAGCGATTACGTGGATTACCGCATCGCACGGCGTGAGCGTATCCGCAGCGGACACTGGGACTGGAACATGGCCGACCACATTATTATTGCTAATACCCCCAAATATAACCGCGAAGCCTACTTCACCCGGTTGGTGAGCCAGATTCGCGAAAGCGGCCCTTTTAACGAAACGCCTATCATGCTGCTGAACGAAGACTTTCGTGAGGGCTTACCCGATGTTTTGCGCGAGTTAGGTGTCGTGCACGTGACTGGCTTGGCATCCCGGCCCGAGGATCTGATACGCGCCAATGCTGAGCGCGCGCAATTCATTGTGGTGCTTGCTCGGGATGAATATTCGGCGGACAGTGACAGCTACACCTTCGATGTGGTGCATCGGTTGTGGGAAATGTCGTTGGCGAGTAAGTCAATTGTGGAGCTGGTGGATGACAACAATCGCTCGCGCATCCACAAGATGGATGTGCAGGCGATATTGCGCCCGATCCGCTCCTACCCTGAGCTGGTGGTGCGTGCCATGGTGGCGCCGGGGTCTGAGATCGTGATTGAAGACATGTTTACCCACGCCAACGATCATACCGTTCGCTATCCAATCTGGTTGGAAGGGGAGCGCTGGGCCGACGTGGTTAATGCCGTCATTCAGGCAAACATTGGTACGCCGCTGGCGTACATTACGAAAGACGGGCAGGTCGAGACACACCCGGATGGCGATCATCGGGTGCATGCGCAGTCGTTGCTGGTGCTAGTGCATACCGAGCACGTGCCGTCGGATAAGGAGTTGCAGTCAGCGGTTGAGCGGCACTTCAATAAGTATCTGGATCAGGAGTAAGAGCGGGAGTCATGTCATCATTTCTCTCACCTTTAATCGCACTCTCAGCCTCACTATAAATATCAGCAGCACGTTCAGTGACTGCGTCGTTGGATTCTCGCGTCGAACGAACTGGCTGCTGAAAAGCCCGGCGATAAGACGCCTCAGTAGTCTCGCCAGACGAATCGGGTGACTGAAATAACCATAAGGCGGGATCATCGACGGGCGTATCGCTCGGCAGATCCGGGTTATCCAACTCAAAGACTAACGCGTCCTGGTATTTCTCCAGTGGAAAGACCGATTGCGTAGCTGGGTGAGACTGCATGTAGGTGCGAAGTTGCCCACTGCGAGCGTATTGCGTCAGGCGGCCTTCCAGTAGGTCACCCAGCCCCGGGTTGTCGCGTGACACGAAGAAATACATGGGGAAAGGATACGACAACAAGATGCGCTCATAGGCCATCAATTCATCGTCACCATGGTTACGCAGTTCGCCAAAAATCTCTGTAATCGAACGCGGAAAATAATCACAACGACCGGCTTTGAGCATCATGAACATCTGGTCGTACTTAGTAATGCGTTCTACCTGATAGCCGTTGGCTTCGAGGATGTCAGAGTCGGGCCATTGGTTGCCCTGGCAGGCAACCAGCTGTTGGAATTCGGCCTCAGTAGTAATGGCGTCAAAGCGGGCTTGCTGGTCTTTGCGGATAATGCCCATGCGAACACCGAGCAAGCCGCCGAATAATGGCACGCGAATGGCGCGGAAGCGTTTTTCTCGAGTGCTGTTCGTGCCGCACCAGGCAATACTCATGCTGCCAGTGTCCAGTAGTTGCAGGCTGCGCTCCTGCGTAACGGCGCGTGGCACTGTGCGCAACGGCATGGCGGCGGGCAGCATACTGTCGAGAAGATCCTGATAATAAATCTGAGTGGCGTCAGTGGTAGAACGTGGAGGTTGGATATAGACAGGTTCCAGTGCGGATGCCGACGCACTGGTAAACGATAAACTGAACAGAGTTACTGTGTTCAGTATGTAAGCTAACCATCGAAAACGCATAGAAACTCTCCGGCTTCTTTCTTTCATCATAGTCTGTACCGATCTGCCCTCGGGGCGTTGTTAGGTTAGTCAGCCGATTTCGTCCTCTGATATAGTCGGGCTATCCATGGGAGATCATACATGCTAAAGCAATTATTGGCCCATTTGGCAGACGGTCAGTTTCATTCCGGCGAAGAGCTGGGTGAGGCGATGGGCGTCAGCCGGGCAGCGGTCTGGAAACAGCTCAAGAAACTCGATGAGTTGGAAGTACCGTTTTCGTCGGTGAAGGGCAAAGGCTACCGGTTGCATGACCCCATTGAATTACTTGAAGAGCCTGAGATTCGGGAACATCTGGCGCAAAAGCTGGATCGGCTGGAATTGCTGTTGGATGTGAACTCCACCAACACCTATCTGTTTGAACGGGCTTCTGATCACATGGGGCAGCGCTATGCGGTATTTGCTGAAAAGCAGACCTCAGGGCGTGGACGTCGTGGTCGTCAGTGGGTGAGTCCATTTGGGCGTAACTTATATATGTCGCTTTTGGTCTCATTCTCTGGGGGCATGTCTGCTCTGGAAGGATTGAGTCTAACCGTGGGGGTTGCTGTAGAACGCGCCCTGAGTCGTCTCGGCATTGCGGGTGTCGGCTTAAAGTGGCCGAACGACATCTATGCCGATGGCCGCAAGCTGGCCGGCATCCTGTTAGAAGTCACGGGTGAGTACAACAGCCACTGTCAGGTGGTGATTGGTATTGGTATGAATTTGTCGATGAGCGATGAGGAGGCCAAGGCCATTGATCAGCCCTGGGTCGACTTACGGTCATTGAACCCGGAGTTATCGCGCAATCAGGTCGCTGGGGTTCTGTTGGATGAGCTGCTGCAGTGCGTCGATGGTTTCCAGAAAGAAGGCTTCGCGCCGTGGCAGAGTTATTGGTCGGAGCGCGATATCTACCACGACACGCAAGTGACGGTGAGTTCGCCGTCGCATCAGATTACGGGCATCGTTAAAGGCGTCAATCGTAAAGGCGAACTCATGCTGCGTACGGAACGCGGTATGGAAGTCATCAGTGCAGGAGAGATCAGTGTCCGTCCTGCTGATTGATGGTGGTAACAGCCGTACGAAATGGGCCTTGTTTGATGCTGGGTGCATTATTAAGCAAGGCGTGGTGAACAATGATCAGCGTCTGGACTATGCGTGGCCAACGCCAGCGACGGGAACACTGTTCGCCAGCGTCCGCCATGACGAGGCGCTGGTGGCGGTGCTGCAACAGCAAAGCGACCGACCGCTGCATCGCCTGAATGCACCTCAGCCCGAATTGGGTGACTTTACCCACTGCTACGCCGACCTCACTCGTCTGGGCGTTGACCGCTGGTTAGCCATGCTAGGTGCCCAGGCACATACGCAGGGGGCAGCGCTGGTGGTGGATGCCGGAACGGCGCTGACGCTCGATCTGGTGGATGCACAGCGTACACACCGTGGTGGATACATAGTCCCCGGGCTAACCATGGCCCGGCAGGCCTTGTTTCAGGGCACTGATAAAGTCATCGCGTTCGATGATGAGCGTGAGCAGGGCTCTTTGGCGCCGGGGCAATCGACCTTGGCGTGCGTCGCATCCGGTACATTGCGACAAATGGCGGCGTTTGTCGGGGCGGTCGCAGAGGACCATCCGGGCCATCGGCTGATGATCACCGGAGGTGACGGCTCTGCACTGGCCGAAGCGCTCGGTGCCAGATATTATCCTGACTTAATCTTCGACGGCATGGGCACCTTATGCGCTGGATTGTTTACAGCCTGATCATTATCAACATCGCGATACCTGCGTACTTCCTGTTGCAACCCGATGTGCAAGAAACTGCACTTGCAACAACGACGGCGGTGGCCGATGCCAATGAGGGCGGTACATTACAGCTGCGCCGTGAGCGTGACAGTGGTGCCGCGCCGGCCCCCCAGCGACCATTACGGGACGTGACCGGTAAAAAGCTTTGCTATGCCCTTGGCCCCTACACGGATGACATCAGTGCGCGTGTTGCACAAGCGCGAGCCATGGAGCTATCGCTCACTGGCCTGATCAACGAGTTGCAGGTGCCGAACATGCGCGACGCTGAATATTGGGTGCATATGCCGCCGCTGGCGAATCGGCGTGAAGCACTGGATACCCTGAAAGAACTGCAACGTCGTGGCATTGATAGTTACGTCATAACTCAAGGAGACCTGGTCGATGGCATCTCACTTGGCTTGTTCCGCAGTGAAGCGTCGGCCAATACCCTGACAGCAAAAGTTCGCGGTCTGGGCTTTGCGAGCGTTGGTATTCGGGAGATGGGTGCGACGGACACCGAGTACTGGGTCGAGATCCGTGAAATTTCAAAACTGGATGACCGGGCTCGTCGCCGGGT
>JAYYHP010000227.1:0-4332 GCA_036148335.1 Pseudomonadota bacterium | reverse complement strand
GCACTGGAGGCGGATCAATATGCCGTGTGGATGCAGCCGTATCTTAATTGGCAACAGCACACGCTGGCGGTTCGTTTGGAGCGGCTGGTCGCAGACAATCGTCTTAGCGGTGCGTCGGCGGCGACGTTGGGAGAAAGTGCAGGTGCATTAAACGTGAGTGGGCATACGCCACAGCGTGCGTCGCTGGCATGGACGTATCAGTGGCGACCGCAAACTGCTTTCCGCACGGAATGGATTCAGGATGAGACGCTTGAAGACGCGCAGAGCCGTTTTACGGTTGGCGTTATCTGGCATGGCAGCCTGTTGTCTGGTGGGCATTCCCACGGTGGTTATTAAACCGCGGGCGCCAGGTCAGTATGAGAGCGGCTCTGTAGCATTTTTAAAAGGACATAAGATGCTGAGCCGCGCCCGCAAAGATACCGGCCGGGAATAACAGCAGAGAGCCCCAGCTCAGAATCAGGCCCAGAGCCGCGCCTACCATGACATCGGTAGGATAGTGCATGCCGAGAATGACACGAGATAAAGCAACGAGCAGGGCAAACGGCACAACCAGATACGCGAGCGGAGGAAACGCCCAGGTAAACAGAACCGCGAAATTTACCGCGTTCATGGTATGACCAGAGGGGAAGCTGTATTTATCCAGCGGCGCAGTGTGCGCATGAATATCCGGAAACGAGATAAACGGACGTTTGCGTACCAGCCGATTCTTTAATTGGCTGTAAATCAGGATACAGATTAATCCTGTGACTGTGATGTGGCCCAGCTTCTCTAGTCCCTCTGCTCCAGCCATCAGTGGCAGAGCCAACGCTAACGAGTACCAGAACACGCCATCTCCAAGGCGACTGATTCCCTTAAAAAAGAGGCGAATGGCTCTTAGGTGCCCCATTCGATTGAGGCGCTGACACAGACTCAGTTCAAAGTGATCCGCTTTGCGGAACAGAAACTCGGCCCTTGCTTCGCGATGCTTCAGTATGTCCATGCTGGTTTACCTTGCTGTGTGCAGCGTGAAGGTGCTGCAGGAAATCGTTGATAATGCTGTCCCAGGAAATGCTTTCGGCAATTGCGCGCGCATTCTGGCGAATCTGACGTAAGTGATTTGGTCGCTCACTCAGTGACAAAGCGGAGCGAATAAAGGCTTGCTCATCTCCAAACGGCGCCAACATGGCACTGATGCCATCTTCTGTGTGCTCATGTGCGGCGGCGTAATCGAAGCTCACCACCCCCAGACCGCTTGCCAGTGCCTCAGTGACGACATTGCCGAAGGTGTCGGTCAAACTTGGGAACAGAAACAGATCGCCACTGGCGTAGTACTCGGCGAGGGTCGCACCGCGCTGAATACCCGCGCAGATGACATCTGGATGACGCTGACGAATCGCTTCCAGTTCAGGGCCATCGCCGACCAAGACCAGTTTTATGCTGTTGTCCTGGTTGTGTATCTCTTCGTAGGTTCGAACGACCAGTTGCAGGTTTTTTTCTGCTGCGATACGCCCTACGTAAAGTAATACCGGAGTGTCATCGCTGACACCCCACTGCCGGCGCAATTCCGGATTACGATGAGCAGGGGAGAACTGCTCGCTGTTTACGCCCCGCGACAACACACCTACACGTTCGAATCCGTGTTCGGTTAACTCATCCGCTTGTGCTTGAGTAGGAACCAGAGTCGCAGCCGTATTATTATGGAACCAGCGCATGTAGCGATAGCCGAGGTTTTCGATTAAGCCCAGTCGGTAGTGCTTGCCGTATTGGTGGAAATTCGTGTGGAAGCCACTGACAACACCAATCTTCAGCTTGTCTGCTGCACGGCACGCTGCCCAACCTAGTGGCCCTTCGGTGGCGACGTAAATTGCCTGCGGAGAAAACTCTGCAATTGCCCGCTTCACTCGATTGTAAAAGGGCAGGCCGAATTTCAGTTCTGGGTATCCCGGAATAGGCAGGCCCGGCAGGGTGAGCGTCTGCTGGTCACCGAGATCGGCCTTGTGCTGGCGCGGACGAATAACCTGAACCTGAATGCCACGTTGGCGCATGCCTTCGACCAGAGTCGCCAAGGTATGTGCAACACCGTTTACTTCCGGAGCATAAGTTTCTGTCACTATGGAGATGCGGGAAAGCTCTGTGGACATCACGCTGGCCTGTTCTTCATGCATACCCAACACTTTGCAGTTTGAATATGACAAAAAAGTTTCAGTGTGGTGAAGCTACGATGACGTCTGGAGCAGACACCACCTCTGATAGGTCAGAGGTGGATCACAGAAGGGATAGGGTCAGGACTTCCCTTCCCGGTAGTAGGAGGGTGCGTTTTGCGTCCAGCGGCGGAATGCCTTACGGAAGTTAGAGGGATCGCTGTAGCCAACAAGCGCGGCAATTTCTTCGATCGGCAAGTTGGAGCTGCGCAGATACTCGATGGCCATCTCTTTACGCACTTCGTCGAGGATGCGCTGATAGGAGGTACCGACGTCCTGCAAACTGCGGCTCAGAGTACGGGTTGAGGTCGCTAACTGGCTGGCCACATCATCCACTGGTGGAAAGTGACCGGGATTGCTCAGCAGGATACGACGTACTTTCGCGATGATGCCCTCTTTAGGGCCCATACGCGCCAGAATTTCTTCACACTGGCTTTCCGCCATGGCAGCGGTTGCTTTATCAGCCATCACCAGTTGGAAGTCGAGAACGCTGTTGCTGATGATGAATTCAGTGCGTGGCTGGTCGAAGCGGACGGTGCAATCAAAGAATTCTTTGTAGCGTTCAGCGTACTCAGGCTCGGGATGATTGAGGTGTACCTCGATTGGCTGGGCTTCGTGGCGGCCCGTCAGGAATCGTGCAAGCGTCGAGAACGATGCCACAAACACATCACAGATCATCCGATAAATATGCTCGAATGGAATGTGGCTGGTGAGTCGCACAGCCGAAGTTTCGCCCAGATTCATCACTTCAAAAGTGAACGCCGGATCGACCAGAGTATGATATTTGATGCCCAGTTGCAGTGCGCTGCGCAGGTCGGCACAGCTGAGAATGGCGTAACCCAGCATGCCGAACTGATTGATATTGATGGCAGCACCAAGATCCAGACCAACACTGTCGTCCGGGTAGTTGCGAATCAGGTTTTCAGCCAGAAACAGCAGCTGCTGATAGGTCAGCCGCGCAGAAGGGTCTTCCAGCACTTCAGGGCTGATCCCCGTGTTCTTGAGCAATGCTTCACGGCTTACGCCTTTGTCTTCGCCAACTTTCAGCATGGTGGCCGGAATATTCACCGGTACCAGTGGGTCCGTCAGACTCCAGGTGCCTCTGATCATGATGTATCCGTCTTGTTGTTATTACAGATGTAATGCCAGATGTTATGCCGTGCACTCTTGGCGGGCGATTAACGTGTTCGATGACGCCATACCTTACTATAAAGGGGGCATTTAACGCCACAGGGCAATGTAACCAAATGTATCCGGATACCTGATTAAGCGGCTAGGGTGTTCGGAACCTGTGTCGGTGTTTACTCAGAAAGCGACCGAATTCAGACAGTTGCGTACTACGTCTGGACGACATCAGTTGCAATACAACCTTGTTCAACCGTTGCGACGACTTGGGCGCAAAAAAGAACGCGTGGCCCTCTGTTGGCCCGACAGGCCCAGAATGGGCTGCTGAGAATCCACACTGTGAAAACAGGATGGTGAGTGCCTGAGCGCTATCCGGGTGCATAACAAACCACCAGTATTTGGTTCGGATACGTTCCAGTGCTTCCTGTCGGACCCCTTCAATGATCAGATTTGCTGGCACCATGGCGTCGCGTTGGCGGACTCCGGCGTATTCAATGAGCGGTATCATCTGTTCCAGCAATTCATGCGAGTTGAGCAGCAGGCGACCGTCCCATTCGCGGTGAGTCGCCTGCAACGACCGCGGTAAAGCCCGTATCAGGTTATCGAAGGCTTCGTCGCTTTCGATAGCGGCCTGGTCGTTTTCCAGAGCTAATACCGCCTCGCGCAGTGTCGGAGCAGCACTAAAACCGTCATATGGGGGCAAATGGTGGGCACCGGTCAATCGGGTGAGTGAAACCGGGCGCTGGATCAGTTTTTGTACGGCGTGGTGCTCAAGCTCTTTTGCTAGCCCGTGCCAGCCATTGCCTTCTTCCAGCGATGCTGCACATGCGCTGGTCAATGCTGTAGGCAGGTAGAACCATTGGTTTGCATCCGTGACCAGTGGATTCAACGGCGCATAATCTGGCAGAGACATTCTTTGCAGCGACTGAGTCGCGTACCAAACCGGCGCGAAGCGTATCATCAACGAGTTGATGGCTTTTACGAGACGTTCGACCAGTGTTGCCTGCATTGCAGTTACTCCCTGCGG
>JAYYHP010000226.1:0-6950 GCA_036148335.1 Pseudomonadota bacterium | reverse complement strand
GAAACCACCCCAAAGCTGACCGTAATCCCCAACGATTTCACAGGGTGAATGGTCGTAGTCGAGCTGGAGGGATACCGTGCCAGATTCTGCGGGCCCGTTAATATAACGTTCGACAGCATCGGCCAATGGGCTGATGTCACGTACCAGACTCTCGGCGTGTAAATCCCCCAACGTATTTACCGGCAAATGCCCCAGTGCGTGTTCGCGTCGGGTGAACGCCTGCGAGACCTGCTGGCGGCTTTGGCCCACGCCTTCGATTTGACCTTGGCTAAACGCCGTCAGGCATTCATTCATCCAGCGCGTTTTTAAAATGGAGTTATCGAGATTATCCGGTGTGAATATTTCTTCGTTTTGAGCACTGCTGTCGTAACGATCCGGTGACACGCGCAAACGCCGCTTTAAGAAGAACGAGGTGGGTTTTAGCAACGCATCTTTGACGTCATTCCAGAGTACTTGCTGTAACGTAAAACCTTCCGGAAGAGGCACAGGCTGACGATAAAAATCATTATCCTCACTGGCCTGATCGCTTGCATTAGCGACCGCCGCCCACATGCCGTGATACCCGGCAATCCCTTGGGTGGAGTGTGCTTCGAACGTGCGTCGATGAAATGGCTGCAGCGGTAACGCCTCGATTAAATGCGCGCGTAAACGCTCACGGCTTACCGACGCGGGTAAGGCTTCATCACCCTCGAGACAATAGCCGTCGCCAATATAGTCGAGTAATTCGTTAATCAATACCGACGGCTGCAGCTCGTGGTTTTCACGGGCGTCACGCCCACGGTAACTGATGTAGAGTTTGTCCTGTGCTGAACACAGCGCTTCCAGTACCAAATAGCGGTCATCTTCACGACGCGAACGATCACCGCGACGGGACTGCCCCTGTACCATTAAATCAAATCCGACCGGCGTCACCTGACGCGGGTAATCCTGATCGTTCATGCCTAACAAACAGACGGCTTTAAATGGGATGGATCGCATCGGCATCAAGGTACAGAAGTTCACCGGCCCTGCCAGAAAACGTTGCCAACCGCCCTGCTGACCAAGGTGTTCGTTAAACCAGGTGCGCACGACGTGGGCACTCAGTGACTGGTTAAAATCCGAATCACTTAATTCTTGTGACCAGCGCTGCAAGGCATCGCGCACCCGTTGCAATTGCACGCCTTCATCGAGATCCGGATCGTAGAAATCATCCAGCATCGCCGGAATGGCCTGCATCCAGGCCTCGACGGAATGGTCTGTGGCGCTGGCCTGAAACTGTCGCCAGTGATCGAGGGTGTCGATAAAGTGCATCAACTGCCCCAGTAATTCAGCGGCGCCACCTTCTACGGCGTAGACTGGCCAGTCGTTGCCTTGTTTGCTTTTCCCTGCAGAAGCACCGGCAGCATCGGGTAAGATGAGCCCCAAGAGCAACTGGCGTAAGCCTTTGCGCCAACTGTTCTGGTCAAAGCCCGGGAAGCCCAGTGACTGACGATGAGCGTCGTCCAATCCCCAGCGTACACCGGCCTGATTCAGCCAATCTTTAATACTTTCAAGATCGCTTTCGTCCAATCCGAAGCGACGGCGAATCGCCGGTACGTCCAGCCAATCCAGTACTTGCGTTAACGACAGGCGATTATCGAATAACCCCATCAGCGCCATTACGCTTTCTAATAGCGGATTTTCCTGTACCTGCGATTGGTCAGCGATGGCCCACGGGATACGCTGGGCTTCCGGCGCACTGGCAAATACCGCGTCGATGTAGGGGGCGTACTGATCGATGTCCGGCACCATCACCACGATGTCACGCGGCTTGAGCGAGGCATCCTGCTGGAACCAATGAAGCAGCTGGTCGTGCAGCCGCTGCACTTCGCGCAAAGGGCTGTGGGCCGAAATCACGCGCACACTGTCGTCGCTGGCGGTGATCGCGTGCTTAAACTGGCTGTGTTGCAGTGAGTCTGGTCGATAAGCCGGAGCCTGAGCGTCCACCAGATCGAGGATATCGGCCTTCAGATGCGCCAGCAGTGTGGTGCGATCGACGTCGGCGTAAGCCTCGATATCAAAACGCTCCTGCGTAGCGGAAGTTTCGTGCACCAGAGTCAGGAAATCTTTCCCCAGACGTCCCCAGCTGGCGAGCATCGGATTGCCCCGCTCAAGATAATGTTCGGCGTGTGGATGATGCTTTAGCATCCAGGCTTTTTGTCGATCGCTGACGATATCGCCCCAGAAATTGCGGCACGGATTCAGCAAGAAAAAGTGCACATCAATGTGAGAGGAAATGGCATTCAGTACGTCCCAGTAGGCGCCCGGTAAGGCGGCAATGCCAAACACAAACAACCGCTTGGGCATGGCACTGAGACGATCACCGTGTTCGGCAACGATATCACTGAGTGAGGTGGTAAGCCGGGCACGGTGCTCGAGGCTGTTGCCCAGACGGCGGCTGTCCGCCACTAAGGTGCGCCACACTCGTGGCTGCCACGGATGCACACGCACATCGGTATCGTCGACTGTGTCACTGCCCGACTCCCAGGTCAGTAACCAATCGGGACGGTAGACCAGATATTGGTCGAATACGTCGGCGACTTCGTGCGCCAGCTCATACACTTTCAGGCCGTACGGATCGTCTTGCAGGTAGCGGTCGATGGCCTCGCAACCGGGCTCATGCCGACACTCAGGCAGTAAGCGCATAAGCTTCCACGCCATGGCTTGCTTCTCAAAATGGGAGCGCTCCGGTAGCTCGGGCTTGAGCGTATTAAATACCTTCCAGACGTAGGCCGACGGCAGTGGAAACTCAATTTGGGCAGCAATGCCAAGGCCATCGGCCAACTGCAACTTCAGCCAGTGTGCCATTCCCTGCGATTGCACCAGAATCTGCTCGGCGTCGAACACTCCGGGAGGGTTCTGGCGGATTTCGTTGAGAAGCAGGCCTTTGAGTACGTCGAGATCGTTGGAGTGGTATAAGCGGAACATGCCGTCCTTGCCTGTCTGGTTAACCGGGCTGCCCGGAATCAGCCGCTATTGTAACAGGCTAATTCAGGCGGGTGACCAGCAGTTGCTCGACGCGCACGCCATCCAGATCCAGCACTTCAAACTTGTACCCCGCATGAACGCAGTGGTCAGTTTTACGCGGCAGGCGTTTCAGTTGGTGAATCATAAATCCGGCAATGGTTTCGTATTGGCTGCGCTCCGGAAACTCATCAATGGACAACATACGCATGACGTCGCTGATGGGCGTCAACCCGTCCACCAGCCAGGAATGTTCATCGCGCTGGGTGATCTGCTCGTCGTCATTATGAGTAATCAATTGCCCCATAAAGCCACTCAGCAAATCCTTAACGGTAATCAGCCCAACCACGGTGGCGTATTCATTAACCACAACGGCAAACGGCTGAGTCGCAGTTTTAAACGCGTTAAGCCCTTCGGCCAGTGTCAGTGTTTCTGGCAGATACAGAATATCTGCGGTGATGGGCGCTTCCATCATGGCGCCCAATTCACCATTGAGTTGCCCACGCAATACCAGACGCAGAATGGTCTTGGATTCGATGGACCCGCGAATGCGATCCAGCCCGCCATCGCACACTAAAAAATCATTGTGTGGATGGTTGATGACCTTATCCGTCATGGCGGAGGCGGCTTCATCGAGATCAAAGTAAATAATCTGATCGCGGGGCGTCATGACGCTACTTATGAGTGCGCTATCGAGATCAAAGACGTTGCCGATCAGGTCGTATTCCTGCTGCGGCAAACTCCCCTCTTCTGCGCCAGCATCCATCATGGCGACGATGTCTTCGGTGGTGACCATTTCTTCCCGCTCGGTCGGCAACTTAAATACCCGCAACACGGCGTTACTGACGCCATTAAAGAACCACACTAACGGCAACACCATGACGGTGACCCAGCGCATGGGCGTCACTAAACGCACCGCAGTGGTTTCCGGCAGCGTCATCGCTAAGCGTTTTGGTAGCAGGTCTGCGAACAGGATAAACAGTGCGGTGATGCTGAAAAACGACACGAAAAATGCCAGTTCATCCAGCATGGGGCCATCATAGGCCAGGGCAATAAGTTGCGTGGTGTAAGGCGTTAACGCCTGCTCACCGATAATGCCTCCCAGAATCGAGATTGCATTCAGTGCAATCTGAATCATGGCGAAGAAAGCTCCGGGGTTTTGTTGCAGGTCGAGCACGTCCTGAGCGTGGCGGTTGCCCTCGCCAGCCATGACTTTCAGTTTGATTTTGCGTGCGGCGGATATGCCAATTTCAGACATCGCAAACACCGCGCTTGCTGCAATCAGCAAGGCGATGGCCAGTATTTCATTCATGTTGGGCTCCCAGAATAACGTTAAGTCACCGGGGTCGCCTTGGGGAGGCCAGTCTGCAGTACTGGTAGGAGCAATGGCAGAACAGGAGATCTTTGGGGAGCAGTAAGCTGCGCTTCGATCCGGATGCGCTCACTATAGAAGTGTTTTTACGGAGAATAAATAAAAATGATGGCATCGTGATTACTTATCGGATGCCATGGCCTCTTCCGCTGCCGCTTGCGCATTTTCAGCCATGTCTTCGGCGGCGTTTCGTGCGGCGAGCGCCGCGTCTTTGCTTTGATCACGCGCTGATTCAGCCAGTTCTTCCAGTCGGGAGGTCATGTCTACTGCCCTGGCCTTAAGAGAAGCGCCTTCAGCGGCGCTTCCGGCGCCATCCGGGTCAGCGCTGCAACCGGAGAGAAGTAATGTCAGTGTGGCGACTACGAGTTTCATAGGGACTTCCTGATTGGTTTATCAGTACACCAGTGTAGTCCTGTTTGCCTGACATTCAGCAGGGATTATCCGCACTGACCTGAATTGCGCACTCAGTTCTGACTCAGTAGCCGCAGCCGATCCACCGTTGGTTTGCCCTGACTATGCGCCACCTCTGGGCAGACTAACTGACCACGGTACACATTGAGTCCATTGAGCAGGTGACCATCCGCCATCAGCGCCTCACGAATTCCCTTTTGCGCCAGTGCCAGCACAAACGGCAAGGTCGCATTATTCAACGCCAGTGTAGAGGTGCGGGCCACGGCTCCCGGCATATTAGCGACGCAATAGTGCACGACGTTGTCTTCAATAAAGGTCGGACACTGATGAGTCGTTGGACGAGAGGTTTCGGTGCACCCACCCTGATCAATAGCCACATCAACAATCACCGCACGGCGCTTCATGGTTTCCAGATGACTACGTGTAATCAGCTTAGGCGCAGCGGCACCCGGCAACAGAACGGCGCCAATCACCAGATCGGCTTTCGGTAACAGCTCATCCAGCGCAGTGCGTGTGGAATATTGTGTGGTGATGCGGTTGCCGTATTCATTGTCGAGTTCACGCAATCGCGTCATGGACTTATCCAGTACCGTGACGTGCGCGCCCATACCAACCGCGACCTTAATGGCATTAGAGCCCACGACACCAGCGCCCAACACCAGCACCTGCGCCGCAGCGACGCCCGGCGCGCCTGACAGTAATACTCCGCGTCCACCAGCTTCCATTTCTAACGAGTGCGCCCCTGCCTGCACAGCCATTCGACCAGCAATCTCCGACATCGGAGCCAACAGCGGTAAACGCCCGCCATCGTCGGTGACGGTTTCATAGGCGATGCAGGTCGCACCACTGTCGATGAGCCCCTGCGTGAGTTCGGGATCGGGTGCCAGATGGAGATAGGTAAACAAGGTGTGCTCCGGAGTCAGCAAGGCCACTTCGTGCGCTTGTGGCTCCTTCACTTTGACAATCAACTCGCTGGCGGCAAACACCGCCGCGGTATCAGGCAACACCTGTGCGCCGCAATTCAGGTACAGATCATCCGTAAAGCCAATGGCCTCACCCGCGGCGGTTTCAATAAACACGTCGTGGCCGAGGTGAATTAACTCCCGAACGCTGTCCGGCGTCAGCCCTACCCGGTATTCGTGATCCTTACACTCTTTTGGTACGCCAATTTTCATCCTCTGCTCCTGCATCGAACCTGTATTCAGAATAGCACCAGACCGAGCCAACACTCCAACCGGGCCAGTCAATATCAAGGTAAATAAAAAGGCGCCGTTGCCGGCGCCTTTTTATTCATTGGGGGTCATGTGCACGTTTTCGTCTATCAGCGACGCTTGCGTGGCCCCGCTTTCTTGGTAGTGGTTTGCTTACCACCCGACTTGCCGGATGAGTTACCACCCGCCTTATAGCCACCCGCTTTTTTCGCCGTTGTGGGCTTAGGCTTGAAGCCAGGACGTGCCGAACGCTTATTGGTCTCCACTGGGTCTTCCGCCGGAATCAGGGCTTTAGCACCGCTGCCAATCAGATCCGAACGACCAATACGCTTAAGTTCGGTACGCAGTGCAGGCCAGCCTTTCGGGTCGTGATAACGCAGGAAGGCTTTCTGCAAACGACGCTCTTCGAGGTCACGCGGAATGTGCATCTTCTTCGACTTGTAGCTCATGCGATGCAGCGGGTCGCGCTCGGAGTGATACATGGCCGTTGCCAACGCCATCGGCGATGGATAGAAGGTCTGCACCTGATCCACCCGAAACTTGTTACGCTTGAGCCACAGAGCCAGGTTCATCATGTCTTTGGTTTCGGTGCCTGGGTGTGCCGCAATGAAGTACGGAATCAGGTACTGCTCTTTTCCTGCCTCTTTCGAGAACTTGTCGAACATGCGCTTAAACGCATCGTAGGTGCCCATGCCCGGTTTCATCATTTTGCTGAGCACGTTCATCTCCGTGTGCTCTGGGGCAATTTTCAGATAACCACCCACATGGTGGGTCACCAGCTCGCGAACGTATTCTGGATCCTTCACCGCAAGGTCGTAGCGCAGGCCCGAGGCGATGGCGATGCGTTTAATGCCCGGCAGTGCGCGCGCGGCACGATAGAGCTGTGTCGTGGCGCTGTGGTCTGTTTTGAGGTTTTTACAGATCCCCGGATACACGCAACTCAGACGGCGACAGTTCTTAAGAATCTCTTCGCT
>JAYYHP010000225.1:0-9857 GCA_036148335.1 Pseudomonadota bacterium | reverse complement strand
ATCCTAAGCGTGGTAACCCGATTTTGGGTAAAGTCGTCCCGGTGGGTGGCACTGAGCCAACGCTCGCTTCTGACGGCCTGCCATACACCACAGTGGGTTACACCAATGGCCGCGGCTTTATGGACCTGGGCGCTGAAACTGACTCAGACGCTGGTTACAATGAGCCGATTAACGCGGGTCGCCACGACACCAGCGGTATTGATACCACCACACCGGGTTACCACCAGGAATCTCTGGTACCCATGTCATCCGAAACCCATGCTGGTGAAGACATCACGTTGCACGCAAGTGGCCCCGGTGCACACATGGCGCAGGGCGTTGTTGAACAGAATGTGATCTTCCAAATTATTGGCCGTTCACTGAATTTGCTGGCTGATTGAGACTGAGGGAAACATCATGAAACTGAATATTATTTACACCGCAGTGCTTGCCGCGACCATGACGCTTGTTGGTTGTGGTGGTGAAGACGGAAAAGATGGTAAAGACGGTGTTAACGGTACAAACGGCATTGACGGTAACGCGGGTGCCGAAGGCGCTCCCGGTCTGGATGGTCTTCAACCAGCACTGAAGATGGCTGATGTTCTGGCCAATACTAAGAACAATGATTGGTTTATTCAGGCATCTCAGCAGGTGGCTGATACGCAGAAAGCCGTCGACAGTATTATTTCTGACGCAGGCGCAGCGAAAAATATCATCCTGTTCGTCGGTGATGGTATGGGGGTTTCTACTGTCACAGCTTCCCGTATTCTGGAAGGTCAGATGCGCGGTCTATCTGGTGAAGAAAACAGCCTGAGCTTTGGTACCTTCCCGTTTACTGGTCTGTCGAAAACCTACAACGTCGATGCACAGACCCCAGACTCGGCAGGTACTATGACCGCCATGGTCTCTGGCGTGAAAACGGATGTCGGTACCATCGGTGTGGATGAGGACATTACTCGTGGTGATTGCGCTTCTGTCGCCGGTAATGAATTGGTTACTGCGCTGGAACTGGCGGAAATCGCAGGTAAGTCGACCGGTATTATTTCTACCGCCCGTATCACTCATGCGACACCTGCGGCGACTTACGCTAAGTCCGCAGACCGTAACTGGGAAGATAACTCAGATATGCCTGAGACCGGTGCTGAGGCCTGTGAAGATATCGCTTCTCAGCTGGTTAACTTTGAAACCAACCTGGAAGCCCGTCACGCTGGTGCCGCGCTCGATGTCGATGGTATCGAAGTTGTCATGGGCGGTGGCCGTCGTCACTTCTTGCCCAAGGATGCCGCAGCGAATTCGCCAGATGCGGTAAGCAGCACGGAAGGGGATCGTACCGATGGTCGGAATCTGGTAACGGAATGGATGACCACTTACTCAACAGAGAGCGACGTCTACGTTTACGACCAGACGGGTTTCGATGCAATCGACACCGAAGCGACGACTCACCTGTTCGGTCTTTTCAACGAATCACACATGCAGTACGAAGCTGACCGTGCTAACGATATCGCCGGTGAGCCTTCTCTGGCAGAAATGACAGAGAAAGCGATCAAGATCCTCGATAACAACGAAGACGGTTTCTTCCTGATGGTTGAATCCGGTCGTATCGACCACGCTCACCATGCCGGTAATGCCTACAATGCGTTGCAGGACACGATTGAGCTGTCTGAAGCGGTGGCTATTGCTGATGAGCTGACCAGCAACCGCGATACCCTGATTATCGTGACTGCTGACCACGGCCATGTATTTACGATTGCAGGCTATCCGAAGCGCGGTAATCCTATTCTGGGTAAAGTTGTGGGTGTCGGTGCCGATGAGCCTTCGCTGGCGTCTGATGGCATGCCATACACCACGGTGAACTACATGAATGGCCGTGGCCACGTGGCGGTTGATCCGTCAGAAACGAACGCGGATGCGGGTTACGGAGCAGCGATTAACGCGGGCCGTGTTGATCTGACGACGGTTGATACCACTGCACCTGGCTTCCACCAGGAAGCACTGGTACCTCTGAGCTCTGAAACCCACTCTGGCGAAGATGTTGGTATCTATGCCAAGGGCCCCGGCGCACACTTGGTAACAGGTACCAATGAGCAAAGCATTATTTTCCATGTCATGAATCATGCGGGCGATCTGGCAACCCGTGCCAATGCTGTGGTGAATGCGGATTAATTAACGCGATTAAAAAAGGGAGTGCCATTAGGCCTCCCTTTTTTGATGTTGCGTTTTTTATTTTACGTTTTCTGATTTTGCGATGAAATTTTAAGACTGCGTATTATGAAAACACTGACTTCATTCACGATCGCCATATTATCCGCATTGGCAGCTCACACCGCGTTTGCCGAATCCTGCGTTCAGCCTGTATCGCTGACCTACGATGTGTCGCTGAAAGAAAAAAGAGGGCAGATTGCCATTCACCGTGATGGCCGGGAAATGCTGCGCGAAAACCTACAAACTGGCGTTGTTGAGTACTGGTATCACTCGCCTGCCGGCCCTCTGAAATTGATTCGATACGTCGATTCCGAAAAACGCGGCATTGAATATCAGGCCGAAGATTTTCGTGGTAATGAACATAATGTCTGGAACGATATTACGTTGGCAGTGCCAACCGACGAGAAGCAAACGATGACGCTGACGTCGACTGAGGGAAGCGGTTGCGATGTGCAGGAAATATACGCATCTGAGGATGGTAAAGAGTTCGTCTGGTTACCAGCGAAGAGGGTAATTATCAGCTACAAAGCGCCTGGTGTTTCATGGCAGCTGGCGGATCAGAGTGCGCCTGTGTTTAAAGACCGTCTGGCGGTTCGCGATGATTATCTTCTGATTGATTACGCCGATATCGGTGATTCGGAGGAAGACCCGTTCGTAAAGAAAATGATCAACTGGGGATTCGTTGAACATGGCGCCAGCGGCTTTTACACCGCCGACGGGAGAGCCATAGAGGGGCAAGGCCACAGTCACAGCCATGGCCATTAAGCGCGTCAGTAATGCACAATAATAAATACGTGCCCATTGAGATGAGTATCTCAATGGGCACACTTTTTGTGCGTCAGGCGTCAGCTTTTTACAATCCGGTAGCAGGGCTGATAATCACCACTGATTTTCATGCGGCCATGATCGACCATGGCACGCAATAAGCGATCCATTCCTTCCAGGATGCTGGCATCACCGTGAATTTCATAAGGTCCGTGCTTGCGCACCATCTGCACGCCATCGGCTTTCACGTTACCTGCCACAATGCCTGAGAAAGCCCGGCGCAGGTCCGCCGCAAGATGATGTTTCTCCGCATCGCGGGTAAGACGCAGCGTTCGCATGTTGTCGTGGGTCGGTTCAAACGGTACCTGAAAGTCATGATCAATGGTCAGTGACCAGTTAAAGAAATAGGCGTCGTTATTTTCGCGGCGATAGGCCTGAACATCTTTCATACCTTGCTTCATTGTGCGGGCAACCGCCACCGGATCATTAATAATCAGCTGGTAGCGTTGGCGCGCATCGTCGCCCAGGGTGTCGCCAATAAAGCGGTCGATATCTTCGAGGTAGGTACGGGTTTCTTCCGGCCCGGTAATGATCAGCGGGAAAGGGATGCTCTGGTTATTCGGGTGCGACAAAACGCCAAGAATATACAGAATTTCTTCGGCGGTCCCCGGGCCACCCGGAAAGACGATGATGCCGTGGGCCATGCGCACAAAAGCTTCCAGACGTTTCTCAATGTCCGGCAGGATCACCAGTTCGTTCACAATCGGATTGGGCGATTCGGCGGCAATAATGCCGGGCTCGGTGATGCCTAAATAACGACCATCGCGGATGTGCTGCTTGGCGTGGCCAATGGTCGCGCCTTTCATGGGACCTTTCATAGCGCCCGGGCCACACCCGGTGCCGATATCCATACCGCGCAGGCCTAATTCATAGCCCACTTCTTTGGTGTATTGATATTCATTGGGTGGGATGGAGTGTCCGCCCCAGCAGACGACCAGCTTAGGCTCGACGTCCGGGCGCAGCAGATTGGCATTACGCAAAATATGGAACACCGCATTGGTAATGTCATCGCTGTTGTCGAGATCAAACGGGTGGGCTTTCAGAATGGTTTCCTCGGCGTACAGAATATCGCGCAGTACCGAAAATAATTGCTCGCGCACACCGCGGATGATTTCGTTATCCACAAAGGCGCCTTCCGGCGCACCGCTCAGTTTCAGCACGATGCCGCGCTCTTCCTGCTCTACGGTGATGTTAAAGTTGCGGTAGCCCTCTTCGAGGCGGACGTAGTCGTCTTCCATGCTGCCAGCGGACAGCACGGCAAAGGAGCAGCGTCGTAACAGTTCATGGGCACCACTGCTGACGTCTTTTAATTGCTGAATTTCGTATTGCGACAAGACGCGTAAGTGGGTTTTTGGATGAATCAATTCATAGTGCTTAGCCACAATGGCCTCCTTAGACGCAGTTGCGTCGTCTTACGCCCACAATTCCAGTGGGCCGTAGTCACTGACCAGGCGCAGAATATCGCTGCGGGTGATGATCCCGGCCAGTTGTTGTTGGTCGTCAATGACCGGCAAGGCGCCGATGTGAAAATCACAGAGTAGCCTTGCCGTCTGACGGATGTCTGTGTCGCGGTGCACACAATATACCGGGCGCTGTGCCACCGTCATGATGGATTCGCTATCGTTGAATTCTTTCTGGCATTGCGCACGAAGTAGCGCCCGATCAGAGACGATAGCGAGCAGTTTTCCGCTGGTGTCAATGATGGGCAGGTGATGAATACGCTGGTCTGTCATGCGTTGGATGGCATCGTGGACGGAGGTGTCAGCGTTGGCGGTAATGACGTCATCGATCATGATATCGGCCGCAAACGCTGCGGCTTGTGGGGCATGCTGCTGGTCATGACGCTGACCGTCGGCGGAGTAAGTGAGGGCATCAACAGAAGCGTGCACAGGCGCCGTCGCGCTGGTGGCCGTGGTTCGGTTCACCCGTCGTCTGGGTTGGCTAACGGGCGTTTCAATGCGACGCCCCATGTCGAACACGATCAGGGTCATAATGCCCTCCGGGGCCAGAACACTCGTATAGAGTATAGTCGGTTGGACGACATTAAAGCGTAACGGATTCCAGACGGTTGAGAATGCTGTCGGTGTAACGCATGACCAGGAAAGGCACCAGTCGCGCACCGTCATCGGTGGCGGCGGTTTCGATAAACAACCACTGGCTGCGAATCTTACTCAGCAGTCGTTGTGTCTCTGGGGTCGAGGCTTTGCTTTGCAGTTCGGTAATGCCGCGCTCAAACTGCTTGCACAGGGATGCAATATCAACACTGTCGATGGTCAGTGGCGCGCCCATGGAAGAGGCCGCACGTTCAATATAACGTTCGACGACGTCGAGCAGCAGGTTCTTCTGGCGACGCTCCCACAGCACCATCTCGGATAGGCTTGTCTCGCTGTAGATCTGCATTTTTTCTGAAATCAGACTCAGGTCATCCAACAGCGAGCGCTGGGCTTCGCGCATCAGGGTAACGACCTGCAATTCCGGGTAGTTACTTTCGCGGATCTCAGTAATGTTCTGGTTCAGCAGACGATCAAATTCATCCCAGTGTTCATTTACCGCCGAACCTTCCAGGCTGTATTGAGCGGGTAGGGCGGCGACCACGGCGTTTTTCTCTGCCAGAACAGAATCCCGGTGAGACAGGAGTTCGTCTACCAACTGAGGATTACCCTCATCCGCCTGGACGTGGTAGTACTTAAGAAGCAGGGTTTTGACGTTGACGCTGAGCTCGAATACGCTTTGCTCATTCTCCATGACCGATGCGGTCGCGGGTAATGAAACAAAGAGTGTGAGGATCAGTGTTCTGAGGAGTAACATAGGTCCGTCTCTGTATGCCTGAACAATGAAACAAGAGCGAAAAGTTCACCATGTTCACGGCTTGTATGCAAGTAGGTTTCGGCCATTATTGAGTTGTTTATCACATTATGGAAAGAGTATTTCGTCTCACCATCTCCTGCCCGGACCGGGTAGGTATTGTTGCCAAGGTTGGTCAGTTTTTCTCTGGTCATGGCGGTTGGATTGTTCAGGCCAATCATTATTCAGACCCTGTCAGTGGCCGGTTCTTCATGCGCCACTGTATCCGCGCCGATTCACTGCCGTTTGATCTGGAAGGGCTGCGAGCTGCCTTTACGCCGATTGCTGAAGAATTTGATATGACCTGGCAGGTCAATGACAGTGGTGCGCCGAAGAAGGTCATCCTCATGGCCAGCAAGCAAAGCCACTGTCTGGTGGACCTGCTGCACCGTTGGCACAGTGGTGAACTGGAGTGCGATATCCCTTGTGTGATTTCGAACCATGACGACCTGCGCTCGCTGGTGGAATGGCACGGTATTCCATACTTCCATGTGCCAGTCGATAAAGACAACAAGGCCGAACATTTCCGTCGCGTGACCGCCATCATCGAAGAACACAAGGCCGATACCATCGTGCTGGCGCGCTACATGCAGATTCTGCCGCCAGAAATCTGTGCAGAGTATGTGGGGCAAGTGATTAATATCCATCACAGCTTCCTGCCCTCATTTGTCGGTGCCAAGCCCTACCATCAGGCCGCTGAGCGCGGCGTAAAACTGATTGGTGCGACCTGCCACTACGTTACGCAAGAATTGGATGCCGGCCCGATCATTGATCAGGACGTAATTCGTATCAGCCATAACGACACCGTCGATGACATGGTGCGCTTGGGCAAAGACGTAGAGAAGATGGTGCTGGCGCGTGGGGTGCGGAGTCACCTGGAAGATAGGGTGCTGCTTCACGGCAACAAAACCATCGTCTTCTGAGCCTGCCTGCATCGTCATAGCTTTGTTAAACATCGGCCAAAGAATACTCACTTAGCAATAGTAAGTTCCGTGTCTTTGGCCGATGTTTGCCGCGCTATGACTTCTTCGCCGACGGCTCAGTCTTAAAGCTAACTGCGTTGCCACAGCGGTATTGCTGTCACGGCCTCGCTGACGCTTCAACCGGTTCTAGCGCTCCGTGTCTTTAGCCGATGTTTGCCGCACTATGATTTCTTTGTCGACAGCTCTGTCTTGAAGCTAACTGCGTTATCACAGCGGCGTTAAAACCTTCTTAAAAGGCTCATTTACCGCGTCCCCGAAGTTCTCTGCCTTGCTGTGACGGCCTCGCTGATGCTTTAACCAAGTTAATGGCCGCGTTACCGAAGTGGCGTTAAAACCTTTCAGAGATGTTCTGTTTCAACAGGCAATAAAAAAGCCGGCAAGATGCCGGCTTCTTTAATACGTGATTGCTATCAGATCATTTCGATCGCAACAGCAACGGCTTCACCGCCACCGATACACAGAGCAGCAATACCTTTCTTGCCGCCAGTGTTTTTCAGGGCGTTCATCAGGGTCACGATCAGACGTGAACCGGTTGAACCGACAGGGTGGCCTTGGGCACACGCGCCGCCGTAGATGTTTACTTTCTCAGCATCCAGATTGAATGCGTCGATTGGCATCATGGCAACCATGGCGAACGCTTCGTTGATTTCCCACAGGTCAACGTCGTCTTTGTTCCAGCCGGTTTTGGCCAGCAGGGTTTCAATCGCACCGCAAGGTGCTGCGGTGAATTCTGACGGGTGCTGTGAGTGAGTGCTGTGCGCAACGATGCGTGCAACCGGCGTCAGGCCTTTCTCTGCGGCGACGGATTCACGGGCCAGTACCAGAGCGGATGCGCCATCAGAGATGGATGACGCATTTGCTGCGGTAATCGTACCGTCTTTCGCGAACGCTGGACGCAGTGACGGAATTTTTTCGATGTTGGCGTTGAACGGCTGCTCGTCCTGCTCAACGACAGTCTCGCCACGACGGCTTTTTACTGTCACCGGTACGATTTCAGCGGTATTCAGACCCTGCTCGATAGCGGCTTTTGCGCGGTTCAGGGAGCGAATCGCGTATTCGTCCATTTGCTCACGGCTGTAGTCTTTTTTGTCAGACATGTCCTGTGCGAAGGCACCCATCAGCTTGCCAGTTTCGGCATCTTCCAGACCATCGAAGAACATGTGATCTTTGGCTTGATCACCATGGCCCATGCGGTAACCGCCACGGGCGTTTTCCAGGATGTACGGTGCTTTCGACATGGATTCCATGCCACCGGCTACAGCGACGTCGACGGAGCCTGCTTTGATTGCATCGTGAGCCATCATGGTGGCTTTCATGCCAGAACCACACAGTTTGTTGATGGTGGTAGCACCAGTGTTGTCCGGGAGGCCAGCCTTACGCATGGCCTGGCGAGCCGGGCCTTGACGCAGACCGGCAGACAGTACGTTACCCATGATGACTTCTTGAACGTCAGCAGGCTGCAGGCCGGAACGTTGAACGGCTTCGGCAATGGCGATGGCGCCAAGCTCTGGTGCGGATACAGTGCTGAGGCTACCCATAAATCCACCCATAGGTGTGCGAGCGCCAGCAACAATGACGACGGAATCCTGTTGAGACATGCGAATCTCCCGAAACTGGTTGTTTAAAAAGGCCGCACATTCTATGTCAAGAACAATGTAAATCACAGGCCAGCCGCTTGAGAGCGCCGGTTTATCGACTATGGTTCATTACGAACAGATACAAAACGACGGAATTCCGTTCGGGGAATCATACTTTGGAGTGATGAGGGTATGAGCCGGTGGGATTATAGTCAGCTAAGGTACGGGCTCTGATGTATCCCCGACTCCACTGATAACCATAAAAAATCATGACAGGTACACGTATGGTGAAGAAGACTTTGCTCAGTCTGGCCATCGCCGCAACAGCCGCAGGTCTTGCCGGTTGTAAGACGGGTGATGAATATTCCGTAGATACCACTGCCGTAACGGCCGGCTCCGAGGGATCAACCCCATCGCGAGTAACGCCTATTTTCTCGGCAGCGAATTCACAACTTCCGCTCAATACCGATTTCTTGTTCGCCACGGCGGCGACTACGGACGGTACCGGTGCTACTGCCGACACAACACCGCCAGTAACGACAGGTATTAATGACCTGGCTGGCTGGTCAACGACAGCAACCTTCTTCATTCCGTTCAACGCACCACTCGACAGCGACACGGTCGTGGCGGGTCAAACTGTTCACCTGATCGAATTGCTCAGCAAAGAGGACAACGCAGCGATCGAGCCTCTGGATATTGCCAGCATTGCTGCAGCGTCTCCCGCACCATTTGCAGGTGCCGGTGATCAGGTGGTTCCGGGGCAGGACTATACCGCCCGTTATGTAGAGATGTCAGACGGTACGCCAGCGGTGGCGGTGACGCCATTGCGTCCTCTCGATCCGAAAACCAAATACCTGGTGGCATTAACTGACGGCATCAAGGACACCAGCGGTGACTCGGTTGCGACCTCGGCTGAATATGAACTGGTTAGTGGCGATCGTGGCTTGCCATCGACCGCACTGCAGCCAGTACGTGATGCTGTTCAGGCATGGGAAGCTTTGTCAGCCGGTTACCTGGCGCAAGTGAGCCAGGGCGCGATCAGTAAAGAGAATCTGGTGCTTACCTACGCTTTCACGACCGATGGTAGCAGTGACGTGTTGACGCGCTATGCGAACCCAGCACTGTTTGTTGCAGATAATTTGCCTTTGGCAGCTGCTGAAGATCTCACAGATCAGTTTGCCGGTGGTCAGCTGGAAGATATCGTCGCCCGTAGCATTGCCGTGGCACTGGCGGGTGGCAACCCTCAGGATCCACAGCAGCTTGCAGCAGTTACGCCTGAGCAGATTGCTCAAGTGAAAGCTCTCGATATTTACCCGGGTCGTGTTTATGGCGCCATTGTTGACGCTGACCTGAGTTCACTCGCGGGTACAGACTTCCCAGTGACACTCAAAGACCTGGCCGCTACACCAACGGCACGTCCACTGACTCTGGTGAATGGTGCTGTGGT